>NZ_JAXIVS010000019.1 GCF_034259325.1 Hyalangium ruber
GCGCCTCCTGACGGAACTGCTCCAAGTCCTTCTCCAACTCCACGGACCACCTCCTGGTGTGTGGCCGCAGGTGGTCTCACGAGAAGGGGAACCCGTCACGACGGGGCACGGCGAGGTCTTACGTTCATCGGGGCTGCTCTCTGTCTCGCGGCCTGCGGCGGTACCGAGGTGGACGTTCAGGCCGAGGAGCTGGGTGAGTCTCAGGCTCCCCTGCTCATGGCCCCGTCCGGCCAGGGCATCGCCGACGCCTATATCGTCAAGATGAAGGACTCCGCCGAGGCCCGCTCCGTGGCGGCCCTCGCGGGCGTCTCGCCCCGTCACGTGTACTCGAGCCTCAATGGCTTCGCGGCCACGTTGACCCCCGCCCAGCTCACCGCCCTGCGCCGCGACCCGAACGTGGAGTACGTGGAGCAGGACGCGGTGATGCGGCCCCTCGCCACCCAGTCCAACCCTCCCTGGGGCCTGGACCGCATCGACCAGGCCTCGCTCCCCCTGAGCCTGAGCTACACGTACTCCAGCACCGCGTCCAACGTGACCGCGTACATCATCGACACCGGCATCCAAGCCAATCACGTCAACTTCAGTGGCCGGGCCACCAACGTCTTTGACGCCTTCGGTGGCACCGGCGCCGACTGCAACGGCCACGGCACGGCCATCGCGGGCATCGTGGGCTCGACCACCTACGGCGTGGCCAAGGGCGTGAAGCTGCGCGGCGTGCGCGTGCTGGACTGCAACGGCTCCGGCACCACCTCGGGTGTCATCGCCGGCGTCGACTGGGTGCGCGTCAACCACCTCGCGCCCGCCGTGGCCACCCTGAGCCTCGGTGGCGCCGCCTCCGCCGCGCTCAACACGGCCGTCACCAACCTGTCCAACGCGGGCGTCTTCATCGCCGTGCCCGCCGGCGACAGCAACTCCAACGCCTGCAACTTCTCGCCCGCCGGCGCCACCGCCGCCACCACCGTCGCCGCGACGGACAAGAACGACTGCAAGACCGCCTCCTCCAACCATGGAACCTGCGTCGACCTGTACGCGCCCGGCGCGCTCATCCCCACGACGTGGAGCAACGGCGGCACCATGACCCTCGGCGGCACCTCCACCGCCGCCGCGCATGTGACCGGCGTGGGCGCGCTCTACAAGGCCACCTATGGCAACGCGGCCTCGGCCACCGTTGACCTGTGGATCAAGAACACCGCCATCGCCGGCGTCGTCTGCAACAACCCCGTCGGCACGCCCAACCGGCTGCTCAACAAGGGCGCGCTGTAGCCGCAGGCCAGTGGACAGGGGAGCACGGCGCTCTGCTCCTCAAAGAACAGCGGAACCCATCCCTGACACAGGTTGTCAGGGATGCCCGGCTACGGTGCCTGAACGAGCGGTGAGGCAGGTCCGCCTCACCTCGTTTGGGAGAAGAGCCATGAAGCCACTGGAAGGACGCATCGCCCTCGTCGCCGGAGCCACGCGCGGCGCGGGACGCGGCATCGCGACGATGCTCGGTGAAGCGGGCGCCACGGTGTACTGCACCGGGCGCAGCGTGCGGGGCCGCCCCGCCACCGGCACCCGCCCCGAGACCATCGAGGAGACCGCCGAGCTCGTCACCGCCCGGGGCGGCCGCGGCATCGCGGTGCGGACCGACCACACCGTCGAGTCCGAGGTCGTCGCTCTGTGCGAGCGCATCAAGAGCGAGCAGGGCCGCCTCGACGTGCTCGTCAACGACGTCTGGGGCGGCGACGACCTCACCGAGTTCAGCGTCCCCTTCTGGAAGCTCAAGCCCGAGCAGGGGCGGCTCATGCTCGATCGTGGCATCTACTCGCACATCCTCACGAGCCGCTACGCCGTGCCCCTCATGCTCGAGCACAACCGGGGGCTGATCGTCGAGATCACCGACGGGGACTCCTTCGGCTATCGCGGCAACCTCTTCTATGACCTGGTCAAGATGTCGGTCATCCGCCTGGCCTTCGCCATGTCCTGGGAGCTTCGGCGCCACCCCATCACCTCGCTCGCGGTGACACCGGGCTTCCTTCGCTCCGAGGCCATGCTCGAGGGCTTTGGCGTCACGGAGGCCAACTGGCGCGACGGCGCCGCCAAGGACCGTCACTTCATCGCCTCGGAGACACCCTTCTATGTCGGCCGGGCCGTCGCCGCGCTGGCGGCGGACCCGAACGTCTCCGCCAAGAACGGACGTGTCTACAGCTCCTGGCAGCTCGCCAAGGAGTACGGCTTCAAGGATGAAGACGGCAGCCAGCCCGACTGGGGCACGTACTTCCTCAAGGCCTTCGGGCGCTCCTACACCTTGGCCGACGAGGCCGCGTACGCCACCTGGGCCAACGGGCTGATGGAGCTCGCCTACCCCGACTGGCCCAAGGAGTGAGGCTTTCTGGCCTTGGGCTGAAACATGGAATAAAATGTTTCAGTCCTCAGGCTACCCCTCCGTCGGGCACTCCACCAACCAGGCGCTTGTCCTCAACACCTGGTTGGCGGAGAAGGGGTGGAGCGTGATTTGACTACCCCCATGCTTCTCGAGTCCCCAAGCCCCCTCGCCAGGTCTGGCCCTGGCCTCGCCTCGCTCGAAGCCACCCTCCGCAAGGACCTGGAGCGGCTCGAATACCCCAAGCGCTCCTGGGTGCTGCCGCGGCGCACCCGCGACGGCCAGCCCGTGCTGGACGTGCTCATCATCGGTGGGGGGCAGAGCGGCCTGGCCGCCGCCTTCGGGCTGATGCGCGAGAAGGTGACGAACCTCCTCGTGGTGGACGACTGCCCTCCGGGCTTCGCGGGGCCGTGGAAGACGTTCGCGCGCATGCACACGCTGCGCACCCCCAAGCACCTCACCGGGCCGGACCACAACCTGCCCACCCTGTGCTTCCAGACGTGGTTCGAGGCCCAGTACGGCGAGGCCGCCTGGCAGCAGCTCGGCCTCATCCCCAAGGAGATGTGGGCCGACTACCTCGACTGGTACCGCCGCTTCCTGCAAATCCCCACGCGCTGCAGCACCCGCGCCGGGGCCCTCTCCTGGCGCGCCGAGGACCGGTGCTTCGCCGTACCCGTGCAGCCCGTGGGTGGCGGCGCCACGGAGACGCTGCTGGCGCGCAAGGTGGTGCTCGCCACCGGCATCGACGGCTCGGGCCGCTGGGAGACTCCGGAGCAGATCGCCCGCCTGCCGCGCGAGCTGTGGGCCCACACGCGGGATGACATCGACTTCGAGGCCCTGCGCGGCAAGCGCATTGGCGTGCTTGGCGCGGGCGCCTCCGCCTTCGACAACGCCTCGGTGGCCCTGGAGCGCGGCGCCGCCGAGGTGCGCATCTTCTACCGCCGCAAGAGCCTGCCCACGGTGAATGCCTACCGCTGGGCCGAGTTCGTCGGCTTCCTCAAGCACCACGCGGACCTGCCGGACGCGGACCGCTGGCGCTTCATCCGCCGCATCCTCGAGATGGGGCAGCTGCCGCCGCACGACACCTACCACCGCGCCCGCGCCTTCCCGAACTTCCACATCCACGGCGACAGCCCGTGGCTCGACGTGCAGGCCGTGGACGGCGCCGCCCGCGTCACCACGCCCCACGGCACGTACACCTTCGACAAGCTCATCGTCGGCAGCGGCACGGTGACGGACCTGTCGCTGCGTCCGGAGCTGGCCAATCTCATCGGCGACATCGCCCTGTGGAAGGACCGCTACAGCCCTCCGCCCCAGGAGGCGAATGGGGACCTGGGGCGCCACCCGTACCTGGGGCCGAGCTTCGAGTTCCAGGAGAAGGTGCCGGGCCACGCGCCGTACCTCTCCTCCGTCTACAACTACACCTTCGGCTGCCTGCTCTCGCTGGGCTTCGGTGGAGCCAGCATCTCCGGCATGAAGTACAGCCTGCCCAAGCTGGTCAACGGCATCACCCGCCAGCTCTATGTCGAGGACAAGGACGCCTACTTCGAGTCCCTGATGGCATACGACGTAAAGGAGTTCGAACCGTGAGCGGAAGCCCCTGGGTCCTGGTGAGTCGGCGCGTCGTCACCGACGGCGGCGTGCGCGAGGCGGCCGTAGTGGTGAAAGACGGGAGGGTGGAGGCGCTGCTCTCCCCCAAGGATGTGCCCCAGGGGTTCGAAGTCACCAACGTGGGCGAGCAGGTGGTGATGCCCGGCGTGGTGGACTGTCACGCCCACATCAACGAGCCGGGTCGCACCGAGTGGGAGGGCTTCGAGACGGCCACGCGCGCCGCGGCCGCCGGAGGCATCTCCACCGTGGTGGACATGCCGCTCAACTCCATCCCCGCCACCACCACGCTGGAGGCGCTGCGCACCAAGGCCGCCACCGCCGAGGGCCGCTGCGCCATCGACTATGGCTTCTGGGGCGGCGTCATCCCCGGCAACGCGGGCGAGCTGGAGGGCATGGTCGATGCCGGCGTCACCGGCTTCAAGTGCTTCCTCATCCACTCGGGCGTGGACGAGTTCCCCCATGTCACCCGCGAGGACCTGGACAAGGCCATGCCCATCCTCGCCCGGCGCGGCGTGCCCCTCATCGTCCACGCGGAGCTCACCGAGCACGAGCGCCCGCCCCAGGGCGACACGCGCACCTACCAGAGCTACCTGGCCTCGCGCCCGCGCCGCTGGGAGGACGACGCCATCCGGATGATGGTGGAGCTGTGCCGCAAGCACCGCACCCGCGTGCACATCGTCCACCTGTCCTCCTCGGACGCGCTGCCGGACATCGCCGCCGCCAAGCGAGAGGGCCTGCCCTTCACCGTGGAGACGTGCCCCCACTACCTGACCTTCGACGCCGAGCACATCCCCGACGGCGCCACCCACCTCAAGTGCGCCCCGCCCATCCGCGAGGCGGAGAACCGCGAGAAGCTGTGGGATGCGCTGGCCCGGGGCACCATCGACATGGTGGTGTCGGACCACTCGCCCTGCACTCCGGGCCTCAAGCACCTGGACCGGGGCGACTTCGCGGCGGCGTGGGGCGGCATCGCCTCGCTCCAGTTCAGCCTGCCGGCGGTGTGGACGGGCATGCGCGCGCGCGGCCATGGGCTGGAGGCGCTGGTGCGGTGGATGTGCCGCAACCCCTCGCGCCTGACCGGCCTGGAGGGCCTCAAGGGCAGCCTCACCCCCGGCGTGGACGCGGACCTCGTGGTGTTCGACCCCGAGGCCAGCTTCACCCCCGAGCCCTCGGCGGTGCTGCACCGCCACCCCCTCACGCCCTACGCGGGCCTGAAGCTGCAGGGCGTGGTGGAGCGTACATACGTGCGGGGCGTGCCGGTGTATACCCGCGGTGAACCCGCGCAGCGTCCCACGGGGCGGTGGGTGCGACGTCCTGGCGCCGCGCGTTCGGTGACGTAAGGTATCCACAACAGGAGCCTCCCCATGCAGACCCCCGAAGAAGGCAAGGTGCGCGTCGCCTTCGCCGAGCTCATCGATCTGGCCGCCGAGAAGGTGGGCGGCCGCGCCCTCATCGCCAACGACGAATTCTTCGCCCCCAAGGAGAACATGCTCAAGCCGGGGCGCGGCGTCTTCATCCCGGACAAGTACACCGAGTTCGGCAAGTGGATGGACGGCTGGGAGACGCGCCGCAAGCGCGTGCCGGGCTACGACTGGTGCATCCTCCAGCTCGGGCTGCCGGGCGTCATCCGCGGCGTGAACGTGGACACCAACCACTTCCTCGGCAACTTCCCCGAGTACGCCTCGGTGGATGCGCTGGAGGCGCCGGGCAATCCCTCGCCCGAGTCGCTCACGGGCGCGGCGTGGACGGAGATCGTCCCGAAGACGAAGCTGGCGGGCGGCACGCAGAACTACCTGCCGGTGGCCAGCGAGCGCCGGTGGACGCACGTGCGCCTCAACATCTATCCGGACGGCGGCGTGGCGCGCTTCCGGGTGCATGGCGTGGTGAAGCCGGATCCCGCGAAGCTGGCCGGAGGCCAGCTGGTGGACCTGGCGGCGGCGGAGAACGGCGGCATGGTCGTCACCTGCAATGACGCCTTCTTCGGGCTCAAGGACAACCTCATCCTCCCCGGCCGCGCGGCCACCATGGGCGAGGGCTGGGAGACGCGGCGCAAGCGCGTGCCGGGCTTCGACTGGATCGTCGTCAAGCTGGCCGTGCCGGGCACGGTCCACAAGCTTGAGGTGGACACCAACCACTTCAAGGGCAACTACCCGGACACCTGCTCGCTGGAGGGCTGCTTCCTCAAGGAGGACCTCCTCGACTTCGCCAACGCGAAGGACATCACCTGGCAGGAGATCCTCCCGCGCACGAAGCTGCAGGCAAGCCACCAGCACTTCTTCGAGGCGGAGCTGCGCGCCCAGGGGCCCTTCACCCACGTGCGCCTCAACATCTTCCCGGACGGCGGCATCAGCCGGCTGCGCGTCCACGGACGCCCTGCGTGAGCAAGCTCGCGTGGCTCAATGGCCTGCCCCTGGAAGAGGCCAAGGCGGAGTTCCTGCGCTGCTGTGGCTCCACCCGCTGGGCGGAGGCCATGGCGCGCGCGCGGCCCTTCAAGACCGACACCGCCGTGTACTCGGAGGCCGGCTGGCTCTGGTCTCAGACGAGCACCGAGGACTGGCGCGAGGCCATGGCGCACCACCCTCGCATCGGTGATGTGTCCAAGCTGCGCGAGCGCTTCAAGGCCAGCGGCGCCTGGAGCGAGCAGGAGCAGAAGGGCGTGCAGGGCGCTGGCGAGGACGTGCTGCAGGGGCTGGCGGACGGCAACCGCGAGTACGAGGAGCGCTTCGGCTTCATCTTCCTCATCTGCGCCACGGGCAAGAGCGCGCAGGAGATCCTCGAGCAGCTGCGCGAGCGCATCAAGAACCCGCCGGCGCTGGAGTTGCGCATCGCCGCCGGCGAGCAGGCCCAAATCACCCGCATCCGACTGGAGAAGCTCCTCACCTCGCCATGAGCACCCTGTCCACCCACGTCCTCGACACGCAGTGGGGCCGCCCGGCGGCCGGCGTCCCCATCACCCTGGAAGTGCAGGAGGGCTCCGGCTGGCGCGAGCTGGCGCGCGGCACCACCAACTCGGATGGGCGGGTGAAGGACTTCCTGCCCGCGGGCACGAGCCTTCAAGCGGGCATCTATCGGATGGTATTCGACACGGCGGAGTACTTCCGGGCACATGCCACGCGCGGCTTCTATCCGTATGTCTCGGTGGTGTTCGAGCTGTCCGCCCCGAATGAGCACTACCACGTGCCCTTGCTGCTGAGCCCCTTCGGCTATTCCACGTACCGGGGGAGCTGAGCCCCTCTGCCTATGCCCACGAGCCTGTCCTCCCGGATTCCCACGGCGCGTGAGGCGCTGGCGAAGGCAAACCACGCCTATGCCCGGACGTATCCGGGTGAGTCCGCCCGCCGCCAGCCGGTGCATACCGTGTACGGCGGCGCGCACCTCTTCAAGGCCGGCACGGCGCGGAAGATGGGGCAGATGGCGCTCGCGGCGCTGCGCGAGTACGCCCCCACCGTGTCGGAGCTGACCGAGTGCCTGGACCTGCCGCTGAGCGGGGGCTTCGCGCAGCAAGTGCATGAGCGCGTGGTGGCCAAGCTCGAGCGCGAGGCGGTGGAGGACTTCCGCATCGACTTCGAGGACGGCTACGGGCACCGGCCGGACGCGGAGGAGGACGGGCACGCCGTCTCCACGGCGGAGGAGGTGGCGAAGGGCCTGGCCGAGGGCCTGCTGCCGCCCTTCATCGGCATCCGCATCAAGTCGCTCACCGAGGAGCTGTTCCCTCGGGCCGCGCGCACGCTGGAGCTGTTCGTCACCACGCTGCTGGCGCGCACGGGCGGAAAGCTGCCGGAGAACTTCGTCGTCACCCTGCCCAAGGTGATTGCGCCCGAGCAGGTGGCGGCGCTGGTGCGCATGCTGGAGGTGCTGGAGAAGGACGGAGGGCTGCCCGCCGGCGCGCTGAAGCTGGAGCTGATGGTGGAGACGCCCCAGTCCCTGTTCGACGCGCAGGGTCGGCTGGCGCTGCCGGGGCTGGTGGCGGCGGCGGAGGGGCGCTGCGTGGCGGCGCACCTGGGCGTGTATGACTACACGGCCTCGCTCAACATCACGGCGGCGCACCAGAGCATGCTGCACCCGGCCTGTGACTTCGCGCGGCACCTCACGCAGGTGGCGTTGGCGGGCACGGAGGTGGCGCTCTCGGACGGGGCCACCAATGTGATGCCGGTGCCTCCGCACAAGCCGCAGGGCAACCAGTCCCTCTCCATGGCGCAGCTGGAGGAGAACCGCGAGGTGGTACACCGGGCGTGGCGGCTGGCGTACGAGCACACGCGCCACTCGCTGCGGCTGGGCTACTACCAAGGGTGGGACCTGCACCCGGCGCAGCTGCCCGTGCGCTACGCGGCGGTGTACGCGTTCTTCCTGGAGGGAATGGACGCGGCCTCGCGTCGGCTGAAGTCCTTCATCGAGAAGGCGGCACAGGCGACGCTGCTCGGAGACGTGTTCGACGACGCGGCCACGGGCCAGGGCCTGTTGAACTCCTTCCTGCGCGGCATCGCCTGCGGGGCCATCACCGAGCAGGAGGCGCAAGCGACGGGGCTCACGCTGGAGGAGCTGCGCAGCCGCTCGTTCCTCAAGATCCTCGAGGGCCGTCGCAATGCGCGCATGACATGAGATTTTGGAGACAATGAAGGCCTAACCGCTACATGCAGGTCACAGCGGAGCCACCTCAGTAAGCAGTTCGACGCGGAGCTTTTGCATCCATGAACTGGGGGTTGCAAACCTTCACTTTCGTGCAACCTAGCTCTTGCTTCAAATAGGCTCCTCTTGGTCTGCTCAGAGAGGCATCTGAGGAAAGAGGAGAACCTTGGCGCTAACCGAGCTTCGTGCCGCACAACTCTTGATGGAGATCTACGTAAGTGAGCCGATTACGTCCTCCGAGAGGGCATCGCTTCCTATTCTTCGCGGGCGAATTGATCGCGTTCGCGAGCTAAAGGAAGCCTTCCGCAAAGCGTTCAACAGGAATCCGGCTCTACGAAGTTATGACGATTTGACAGCCGTCATTGATCGAGTCGTTCAACACGAACGAATCCAAGATCCCGAAGCACGCCGAAGTGTCGTGAGTCCGATCATAGACGTGCTGGCCATGACATTTGATCAGCCCGTTATGTCTCGGCCTTTCTACAAGAAGACGTGCAGGGAAATCGGAGATCGCGTAGCGCTACTGCGCCTTACTAATACGGCCAATGCACCAGCAGCAATAAACCAAGCAGTTTCACCCCGGCTTACAGCGCTAGCATCGACGGAGTCCGCTGCTACTCCCCTCCTCCATACATCTCCTGATCTGCACGAGGTGGGAGTGGCGTATGCCGAAGTTCCTTCTCCGCCGGATTTAACAGGCACTGAGTTATCTCCTGCAGACCAGCCCATTCGAGCGCCGTCGTCGCTTGGGCTACCAATCGCACTTCCTCCTAAAGCAACAAGCCTTCGAGCACTTCAACAGTTTCTCCAGCGCAAGAAAGTATCGGACGAAGCTCAAACACTCGCTACATCGCAGGCACACCTTGCACATGCCGAGGAGCAATGGTCTGCTGACCCTACAAGTCCAAGCTCCTGCGAAGCTTTTCGTGCTGCACTCGCTGCAGTAGCCGAAAATGCAACACGCTTATTATCTTCAGTCCCAGATGCAGACCGAGTTGCTACCATTGCCCGAGAACGCGCGGCTCTTGCCCAAGAACTTTCAATCGCTGAAGATGTATCAATTACAGATCGCGATTATCAACGCCTTGCCGACGTTGGGGATTGGGTACGGCTTAGACGTGCAGCAGCGCTAGTTCACGAACTCGACCGTGGCGTGCTGCCAGCATGGGCTTGGCCAGGAGTACTTTCTGCCCAGGAACGCGGCTCAGCAATCACTCGCCTAGCTTCCGTAGCAGCAGACAGTGTGTTGCTGGACGATCTAGACCGTGCCTTGAAGTGGTCCGCTGAACTTTCCCCTGAAGAGCGTGCTCAGCTCGCTGCACTCCGCGAACCTGATGAACTGGGTGCTCTTTTTCAGCGCCTCAAGACCGCATGGTCAGCCGCCGACGAGGAACTTCATCACCGTTCACAACTCGCCAGCATGCTCTCAGCGATGGTTGAAGTATTCGACCAGACTCGTCAGCAAGAGATTCTCAACGAAGCACTCACCACTCCAGAGCGGAGTGCTACGGTTGAACTCTGCCACTCAGCTTATGTGAAGCTTGCTGACCTGAGAGGCGATGTCCATGCGAACGTTCTTCAGGCGGTCCTAGAGCAGATTCGTTCTCTTGACATGAATGTGAAATTGAGTATCGAAACCATCTCTAGAGCTCGCGAGCGCTTTCCGTTCACTCGGAATGTAGACTCGTTGCACGCAATTTTTGCACTTACGAATCTAAGTTTCCCATCCAACTCCGAACCTATCTCGCCCAAACCTGCCGAGCAGTACAAAGCAGAAATCTCACATCCACTTTCACGCCAATCTGGAATGAGTGCCCAAGCATATGCTGCACGCTTGATTTGGTTTCGCGCAGACTCGGCCCAGCAATACGGGACAGTAGCACTCCCCGTACGCGTTACCTTACGCCCAGCTCCGACTCAGCCGGTGGATCTTTCTCTTAATATCCAAGCCGAGCAGCTCACCAACATTCCAAGTCAGTGGCGAGAACAAGTTATCCCCCGCGTTATGCGTTTGGAGCGGCTTGTCCACATCACGGACGGTAGTGCGCGTCAGGATGTCGAAATTCTTATCCCAATTACGCGTGCAGAAGCTGATAAGGTGCGCGGGCGGAATCTTAAAGTACGCATTCGTCTTAGCGGCGCTGCGTTACATGAAGCCGCCGAGCAAGAACTTACCTGGAGGGATTTGATAACCGAACTACCCGTCATGGAATCTCCGTTCCCACAGAACGTCGATCCAGACGAGATGCTTCAGCGCCCATTGGGTATTGAACGGCGCTTCCAGGACGTCTTGTCGCTCGTGAAGGCTGGCGAGAAATCGCTCATCATACATGCTCCTAGGCGTTTTGGAAAGACCACTCTACTGCGAGCGCTTGTCCAGAAGACCGCCGCACTAAAAGACGTGATCGTTTTGGAGGATGTGACAGCAAGTGGACACGATGTCGCGGGGATATGGCGTCTCGTATGTGGTGCGCTAGAGGCTCGCCTGAAGCGTCCAGTCCATGCTGAGCTTGAGGATGGTCTTCTTCCTCGCAGAGACGCATTCGATCAGGTGCGCCAAGAGGCTGCAGCGTTGGGAGTGCGCACCATCTATATTCTCATTGATGAAGCGCAGGCACTTTTTAACAGCATCGAGCCCAAAAGAGCTCGGCAGCTTTCCGAACGTATCAAGGAGCGACTGGAGAAGAGTTGGGGTGTTCGCACACCACAGACTGCGGCAATTCGCCTTGGTCTTGTCGGTCAAGCACATCTTGATGCATTAGTGGGCGCGAATCTTCTCGGCGCAATCCAAGGCAAGATTTCGTCCGAGTCAATTCGTGAGGAAGAGTTACTTCCTGTTCTGCGCAAAGCTGCAGAGCAGGGCGAGGGCGTCCAGAGTTCATCAGATGCGAGGCAGCGCTTAGTTGATCTTGCAGGCAACATCTGGATTCTCGACAAGCTTTTGAGCGAAATACTCAACCACTGCCGCCAACGTGGTCGTGCTTGGTTCGTTTTAGATGACGTTAATGCTGCTGCCGACAGGCTTGTAGCAAAGGATCGGAACGGCCAAGATCAACACCTCTGGACCTATGTTCGGGACATTTTAAATGAAGCGAACGATCGAAATGATTGGGAACCAAGCGACGCGTATCCCGTTGCTCTAGCATGGGTGCGCGCGCGCGACGAACGGACGCCCCACGATAAGCTCCAAGAACGCTTACAGCAAATTCTGCAAAGTTGGAGCCCGCACTACGAAATCCTAAGCTCACGGGTTGCCGAATGTATGAAGCGACTCCGAGAGATGGGCGTAGTGACTCAAGACGGGCACTTCACCACGCCTATACTAGAGCGCCTTCTGCTCAACCGAGCCACTGCTTCAGATCCATTTGGATCAGAAGACGAGGTAGAGGTGCTATATCGACTGGGGCTTCAGAAGATTCGAAGGCCTCGCTCGGTTGACGAATCAGACAACTTTGTCACTAGTGGAGGCCAAGCACGCATTTATCGAGCAAATGAAGGCACACAGACTCTTGCCGTTCGTTGTATTCAACTTATCGAGCCTAGGACCCGCGATCGCTTCATCCATGAGGTGACACTGCTTGAAAAATTGAATGAAGCCGCCACTTACGAGGCCGCTGACTGGGGGAAAGCCTTCGTACACCTGCCCAAACTTGTGCGCGCAGGAATTGCGGATGACGACTCAAATCTCGGCGTTGTCATCTACCAATGGATTGAAGGTGCAAAACTTGAGCGCAAGTCCCTTACGGATCTTGCGGCAATCACTATTGGCGCAAGCCTCTCGTCGGTAATCGAATTACTTGCCGCAATGGAAGTAGTTCATCGCGACATCAAACCTGACAATATTCTCATCAAAACACAGACCCGAGAGCCAGTATTAATTGACTTCGGACTCGCTCGCGCCTTGTCAGAACTGCAAACTGGCCCAGAGTCCGTTGCAGGTGTCCCCGAGTTCCTACCTCCTGAGGTGCGTGACGAAAATACGTCGCGCAGTTGGACGACCAAGGGAGACGTGTACTCCTTTGGAAAGACTCTAAAGGTATGCCTTAAGCAAGATCCATCAAAGGGCCTTAGGCAACTACTAGACGATCTCACTGCGAAAGACCCTACCCGTCGGCCAACTCCTCGCATTATTCGCGAACGCTTTGACCAACTTAAGGACGATCTCCGGCTCACAAGCCGCCTTACGGAGTTCCAGGATCGCCTAACAACATTTGCTACAGAGGATGCAGTTGTTGGTAAGTTTATTCGAACTGCTGCGCCTGACATATGGGCATGCAAGGTAGGCATTGTTACGTCGGATGAACTGCGAGTAACCTCGATTGCGTCGTTTCTGGAAAACTGCTTCGAACATATCATCCGCACGCAGCACTCTCATTTGATTGACGAATTCCGCCAGCAAGGAACCAATTACCTGCTTCATGCAGAGCGCATACTCAAGCGTGAGTCGAGTTGGAAAGAGTTAAAGACCTTTGGCCTAAAACAGGAAGTGCGGGCGTGCGGATATCTGCGCAATGCGGACGCCCATCCAGAGGACTTTGCCTCTAACATGGAACGAGCTTACCGCGCAGTCGGCAAGCAGCGACCATTTCAAGTAGAGCGCCGCGAAAAAGACCCAGTCCTTCGAGATATTGTTCTGCAAACAGCGGGGCTCATGGAGAAGATCTACAATCCCTCACGGCTTCGTCCACTCATTGAGTATTGGTTACAGCCCTTGGCCTGATGATGAAAGCTCTGCATGCATTAAAGGTCTGCTCCCATTAAGAGGGGGTTTATCGGAAGCGAGCGACTACAGGCTGTGGCGCTCGTCCATCAGGCGGTTAGGCACAGGATGATGGTGCCAGATGCTTACCCGTCTGCTCCATCCCAACACCCTCTTACTCCGTTGGGCAGGTCTTCCCGTTGAAGGCGATGATGGTGCGCCGGTCGGGGCGAACGACCAGGCGGCAGCGTGCCGTGCGCCCATCCTCCATGAAGAAGTCCGCCGCGTGTCTCCCGGCGGGCATGCGCTGAATGGAGACGGGCAGCCGCTCCCGCGGGCGCCCGGGCAACTTCACCTCCACCGGACCGCTGATCGTCGCGCGGATGCGCAGCGTGCCCTCCCCCGTGAGCACTTCCTCGGGCACGGGCTCGGCGGGCGCGGCTTCCTCGGTCGGCGCGGGTGCGGCCACCACCGGTTTGGCGGGGCGACGGGTCTCCCGGCGCGAGCGCTCCCGGCCCGGCTTGAGCGGCGCCACCAGGTCCTCTTCGCTGTCACGGGGCGCCTCCGCCGCCACGACCGGCTCGCTCGCGGGAGCGGGGGCTGCCTCGGCGGCGGCCATCGCGGGTGGCGCCTCTGGCTTCGGGGGCTCGGGGACAGGCGGCGGCGTGCGCGCTTCCTGCGGCGGCGGCTTCGGCTCCTGGGATAGCTGCCATGCCGCCAGCCCTCCTCCCACCAGGAGCAGGGCTGTCACCACCCCCAGGGCTGCCCGCACCTGGGGCCTCGCGAGCACCGTCGGCACGCTCGTGCGCGAGGGCACACTGGGCACATTGACGACCGAGGGCCGCAGCCGCTTCACCCCCGTCGGGATGACCGAGAAGGCTCCGGCCTGCTCCTGCACGTAGCCCGCGAGTGAGGACGGGCCCACCGACAGCCCGCGTGCCAGCGCCACCGCCTCCAGCTCCTCGCGCATCGTCGCCGCGTCGGCGTACCGGTCCTCCGGCCGCACCTGCAGCGCGCGCCCCACCACCGTGTAGAAGCCCTGGGGCAGCCCGGGACTCACGCGCTCCAGTGACTCCCACTTGCCCTTCACCAGCGCCGCGTGGCGCTCGGAGACGTTGCTGCTCACGTCCAGCGGCGTGGTGCCCGCGGCGAGCTGGTAGAGCGTAATCCCCAGCGAGAACAGGTCGCTGCGCCCATCCAGCTTCTTGCCCATCGCCTGCTCGGGCGAGAAGTACCCCGCCTTGCCCTTCGTCGTGCCCGCCTGGGTGAAGTTGCGGTTGGTGGCCGCCTGGGCAATCCCGAAGTCGATGAGCTTCAACATCCCCTTGGGCGACAGCAGGATGTTCTGCGGCGACACGTCCCGGTGGACCAGCCCCTTGGTCGCGTGTACCGCCTCCAGCGCCGCGCAGGTGAAGATGCCCACCGCCAGCAACCCTTCGTCCGTGAGCCGCTCGCCGCGCGTGTGCAGCGCCCGCGCTACTACCGACAGCGGCGCGCCCGGCACCAGCTCCATCGCCATATAAAGGAGGCCGTCCGCCTCCCCCACCTCGTAGATGTGGACGATGTTGGGGTGGCTCAGCGTGCAAGCCGTGCGCGCCTCATCCAGGAACATCTCCCGGAAGTCCGCCGACTCGGAGTACTCGGGCCGGATGACCTTGAGCGCCACCGGCCGGGAGATGTCCCCCGTGAGCGTCTGCTCCGCGCGGTACACCTCCGCCATCCCGCCCTGTGCGATGAGGCGGACGACGCGGTAGCGGCCGACGACGGTGCCAGGTTGGAGCGAGGACAAGGTCTTCGCGCGAGCCTAGCAGGCCCGAAGCGCGGTGCTGAAGCCTGGGCGCCTCCCGAGGCTCACCACACCATGTCCTGGTCCTCGGTGACGCCGGGCACGTTGGACAGGTGGTACGTCCGGCCTCCCGCACGCACCGTGCCCTCGAAGAGCCCCACCGGCTGCGCGAAGTGACTCACCACCAGTCTCAGGTCCTTCTCCTCGCGGTGGACATAGATGGGCTTGAAGTGCAGGTCCACCGCCCCATCCACCGTCGTCACCCGCCACGGATCCAACAGCTCGTTGCGGTCGTACTCGAAGCGCGCGCGCGCCAGCGGGTAGATCCGGTCTCCCACCCACAGCGTGTTCTCGTTGTCCCCCCCGCCCTCGTTGAACCCTTCCGCGAAGTTGAAGCCGATAGGGGTGCCGTCCGCCAGGCGACCCGCGGCGAACGCCCAGCGCCACGCGGTGTGCCGCGACAAGTAGCCCTGCGTGTAGTCCTGCCCGCCCACTCCGCCATCCAACCGGAAGTGCCGGCCACCCACCTCCAGGCTGCCCAGCGCCAGCAGGCCGCTGCGCTTCTGCGTCACGTTCACCAGCCCGTCCCCATCCACGGGCGCGATCAACGTGAGCGCGGGCGGCCCGCCCGCCACCAACAGCTCGCCGCGCCACTGGAAGGACTGGAGGCTGCCCGTGCGCAGGCGGCTGACGTCCACCTCGAGCTGGAAGCGCTCGTCATCCTCGCCGCGCCGCGCCGACAGCCGGCCTCCCAACGTGCGGAAGGAGGCGGAGAGCCCCGCGCCCGGCTTGTCCCCCACCTCCGCCTGCGGCCCCGGCGCGCCCAGGAAGCTGACGTCGCACAGCGGCCGCCGCTCCTTCAGGTCCACCGCCACCGCGAAGGCGCTCGAGGTGTAGCTCAGGTCCACCACCGCGAAGAAGGCGGCCACCTCGGGGGTGGCGGCGAAGGTGTAGAGCCAGCGCTTGCGCTTGAGCAGACGCGCCGCCATCGCCGGCGCCCAGCGGCCCTTGAGCCGCCCCAGGTCCACCTCTCGCAGCTCGCCCTGGTACCTGCCGAAGCGCGGCTCGCCCTGGCTCGTGGCCACGGAGTTCGGTACGGGAGGCAGGGGCAGTTCTCTCTCGGGCGTCATGGCCGCCCATTGTGAAGGGTTGGCCTCGCGCACGCCACGGCCACGACCTGGGAGGGCACGCTCCCAAACACAGCGGTACCTGGAACTACCAGGTGATGTGCAGATCGAAACTGATAGGCGAGTGGCGCACCACCCGGAGCGTGGGGTTGACGCGCGTCATCCTCAGGCCCTCCTCCAGCATCCCCCGGAGGAAGTGGGGCGACAGGCCCACGCCCGTGCGGAACTCCATGCGGAAGCTGCGCTCGCCCACCTCCACCGCCTGGACGAGGATGGGCGAGGTGTCGAAGCGCAGGTGCTCCGGGAACTTCTTGAGGAAGCGCACCGGGCCGATGAGCGGCATGCCCACCGCCACCGCTCCGCCCAGCACCGTGCGGGTGAAGCCTTGCACGAAGTGGTGGCCCAGCTTCCGCCGGCCCTCCTCGACGGGGAGCCCCGGGTAGAAGTGGCGACAGGCGATGTCCATGCACTGCCGGAACAGCCGCAGCGGGTACTGCGGCAGCAAGTCGCCCCGGTCGAAGCCCGCCTGGCGCAATTCCGCCTCGAAAGCCTCGTTGCGCGGCAGCCCGTGAACGAACAGGCCCTCGAAGAGGATGGAGCGCGTCATGGGTTCGACGCCCAGGGGGACTGGCGTCAGGGATGGCCGCATGCGCCAAAGACTCACACCATCCACTGAGAAACGGAAGTCCTTGCCCGCACTCGGAGTCGCAGCGCCGTCTGGACGCGGTGCGTCACGCTCAGGAGCGACCGAAGATGATGCGCTCCTCGGCGAGCAACCGCGTGGTGAGGGCCAGGCAGAGGGCCGCCGCGACCGCGCAGCCCAGCGCTCCCAGGAGGAAGGGCAGCACTCCGACGGGCTGGCCTCGCATCACCTCTCCCACCAGCAATTGCTGGCTGAAGACGGGGATGGTGAACATCCATGGCTGGCTTTGCACTGGAGACAGGGCCAGCACCATGCCCGGCATCATGGGCAGCAAGAGCAACAGTTGCAGGTATGTCTGCGCCTCCTTGAAGGACCGCGCATAGGTAGACACCAGCATCTGCCCCGCCGAGGCGAAGAAGGTGAGCGGCACCACGGCGGCAATCATTCCCAGCACCGCCACCGAGTCGAAGCGAGCCTTCACGCCCAGGTCCTGCAGAGGCACGCGGTGGACGACAACGAGGAAAGCCGCCATGCACACGCCCACCGCCACGCAGGCGAGCACCACGGTGGTGAGCCACTTGCCCACGACCACCGCGCCGCGCTGCACGGGGTTGATGAGCAGGGGCTCCAGCGAGCCGCGCTCGCGCTCTCCGGCCATGGCGTCGATGGCCACGTTCATCCCGCCCATGAAGGCGGCGAAGACGAGGAACAGGGGAATCATGTTGAGGACGTTGGCGGCCATGCGCTCGGGCGTGGCCAGGTCGACCTCGTCCACGCGCACGGGGCTGGCCAGTTCCGGGGACACGCCCCGGGCCCAGAGCCGCTGGCTGGCCAGCATGCCCGAGTAGCCTCCCAGCAGGTTCTGCAGGCGCCGCACGGTGGAGCGCGCCTGGTTGCGCGAGTTGTCCACCACCATCTGCACCGAGGCGGTGTGCCCCGAGCTGAAGTCCTTGCCGTAGTCCGGGGGGATGATGAGCACCACGTCCAACTTGCCGGCCTGGATGAGGGCCTCGTAGTCGGCGGGCGGCTCGGTGAGGGTGGCCCCGTGGCGCTGGAGGAAGGCCATGAGGCTGGGGGCGTGCTCGCGGCCCACCACCGGCACCTCCAGCGGCTTGCCCTCGCGGAACCAGGAGGCCATCAGCGTGAACATCACCGCGAAGACCAGCGGGCCGATGAGCGGGCCGGCCAGCGCGCTCAGCACCGAGCGCCGATCTCGCAGGTGGTCCTTCATCTCCTTGCGGAAGACGGTGGCGATGAGCCTCCTCATTGCATCAACCCCTGATCAGTGCCGATGACGGACACGAAGGCTTCCTCGAGGTTCTCCTTGCCGGTGCGGGCGCGCAGCTCGTCCGGCGTGCCCTCGGCCACCACGCGCCCTCGGGCCACGACGACAATGCGGTCACACAGCGCCGCCACCTCCTGCATGACGTGGCTGGAGAAGAGCACGCAGTGCCCCTGGGTCTTGAGCCGGCGGATGAGGGTGCGCACGGCGCGAGTGCTCATGACGTCCAGGCCGTTGGTGGGCTCGTCCAGCAGCACGTTACGCGGCCCGTGGACCAAGGCGCGCGCCAGGGCCACCTTCATGCGCTCGCCCTGGCTGAAGCCCTCGGTGCGCCGGTTGGCGATGTCCTTCATGTCCAGCAGCTCCACCAGCTCGTCCACGCGCTTCTCCAGCGCGGCGCCGGACAGGCCGTGGAGCTCTCCGGCGTAGCGCGCGTGCTCGCGGGCGGTGAGGCGCGGGTAGAGGCCGCGCGCATCCGGCAGCACGCCGATGGCGCGGCGCACATCCATGGGGCGCTGGGCCACGTCGATGCCGTCAATGCTGGCGGTGCCCCGGTCCGGGCGGATGAGCGTGTAGAGCATGCGCAGGGTGGTCGTCTTGCCGGCGCCGTTGGGGCCTAGCAGGCCGGTGACGACGCCATCGGCGGCGGAGAAGGACACGTCCTCCACCGCCGTCACCTTGCCGAAGCGCTTGTGCAGGTTGCGCACTTCAATCATGGGAAGTTCCCCTCACGGCACCGGACCGGCGAACGAGGTGAAGAACGGCGGGCGCGTCAGCTCCGGGCCACACTCGGACTTCAGCCCCTCCACGCTGCCCTGCTTCACGAAGTCGGCCATCAACGACTGGATGCAGCCCAGCCCCATCGTGTTGTGCCCCACCCCGGGCACCACCACGTGCAAGCTGTTGGGCAGCGTCTTCTTCGCCTCATCCCCCCAGGCGGGCGGCGTCACCGGATCCAGCTCTCCCGACAACAGCAGCACGGGCGCCTTCGAGGTGACCGGCTCCCGGTACTTCTCCGGCACCGTCCCCTTCGGCCACACCCGGCACGGCTCGAGCATGTTGCGCACCATCTGCGGCCCCAGCCACGTGCCCGACGCCTCACGGTCGATCGCCTCGTCCGTGATGAAGGGCGCGTCCTCCGTACACACCACCGAGAAGAACATCCCGTGGCTCACCGTGTCGCTCAGTCCTCCCGACACGCCCTGGCTCAGCGCCACGAACGGCGCCCAGTCCCCCTGCGTCGCCCGATCCAGCATCAGCGGCACCAGCATCGCCACCTCGGGCGAGTACAGCTGGCCGAACAACATCTGCAGGAACACACGCCGGCTCAGGGTGATCTCCTCCGGCACGCCCGTGAGCGGATCCTTCACCGTCACCCGCACCGGCTCCTGCTCCATCCGGTCCAGCATCGCCTTCACCCGCGCGCGCAGCTCCGGGAAGGCCTTGGAACACGCCGCGTCCTTCTCACAATGCTCGAAGAGCAGGTCCAGCGCACGCTGGGCATCCCGCGGCATGGTCAGCGGCAGGTACAGGCTCAGCGGCGCCACGCCATCCAGCGTTGCCGTGCGCACCCGCTCCGGGTACTGGCGCATGTACACCAGCGCCGCCCGCGTCCCGTACGAGATGCCCCACAGGTTCAGCTTCGAGTACCCCAGCGCCTCCCGCACCTCGTCCAGGTCCTCCATGGCGATGGGCGTGGTGTACAGGCGCGGATCCGCGTCATAGCCCTTCACGCACTTGCGGAAGTCCTCCTCGCGGAACGCGTCATCGAACTTCGCCGCGAACCCCGCATCGGGCGGATCCGGGTTGCACTTCAGCGGATGGGAGCCGCCCGTGCCCCGCTGGTCCACCAGCACGATGTCCCGGTTGCGGTGGATGCGGTCCACCATCTTCAGCACCGGCGCCTCCGAGGCCGCCTGCCCCGGCCCTCCCGCCAGCAGCACCAGCGGATCCGGCTCCGGCGTGGCCGCCAGCGCCGGCACCACCACCACCCGCAGACCAATCTTTCGCCCCTGCTTCGCCGCCCGGTCCTCGAACACCTCCAGCGTGCCGCACAGAGCCTGGTACTCGATGCCCTCGACCCGACAGGGCGACAGGGGCAGCTTCCGCTCGGACTGGGTCTCGCCGCTCCGGCGACAGGCCACCACGAGCAGCCCCACGGCCACCACGAGCGCGGCGAGCCGCCAGGCCCCCTCGCCCCCTGGGAGAGGTCGGGGATGAGAGTTGAGGGTTTCGCCGGCCACGCGCAGCCTCCGTCGTTCTTACGCGCCCGGACTTACCACCCTGGGACTCCCAGCGCACCCGCTGCCTCTATCCTCAGGGCCTCGTCTCCCATGCTAAGCCCTACGGCATGATGATGAAACGACCGCTCTTCGTCCTGCTGGCCCTGTCCCTCGTCGTCCTCACCGGCTGCGCCACGCTCAAGCAGCTCTTCAAGAAGCCCCGCGTCACCTTCAAGACGGCGCGCCTGTCGAGCGCCTCTCTCTCGGACGCCACCGTGGATGTCGTCTACCAGGTGGACAACCCCAACACCTTCGGCCTGTCCCTGGCCAAGGTGGACTACGCCTTCTTCGTCGAGGGCAAGCAGGTGGTGGCCGGCGCGCCTCGCAAGGGCATCCAGCTCAAGGCGCGCGACAGCAGCGAGCTCGTCTTCCCCGCCAACGTGCGCTTCGCCGACATCGTCCCCGTGGTGGAGACGTTCCTCACCAAGGACGCCGCCGCCTTCAAGGTCCAGGGCAGCGTGGGCATCGACACCCCCATCGGCGTCCTCTCCTTCCCCCTGGAGCGCGAGGGCACCTTCGAGATCCCCAAGGTTCCCAACGTCCAGTTCGAGGCGCCCCGCATCGCCAACATCTCCCTGAGCGGCGCCACCGTGGAGTTCCCCCTCACCGTCACCAACCGCAACAGCTTCCCCCTGCCCGTCGCCGGCATCGCCGGAGACCTCAAGGTGGCGGGCGCCAGCGTGGGCACCCTGTCCACCGGGGACCTCGGCATGCTCGATGGCCGCGGCACCCGTCAGATCACCCTGCCCCTGCAGATCAACTTCGCCCGCGCCGCCTCCGCCGCCAGCGCGCTGCGCTCCGGCAACGCCCAGCTCAGCCTCAACGGCCGCGTCACCTCCGGCGCCCAGAGCCTGCCGCTCAACCTCGGCCAGCTCGTCCAGTTCCGGAAGTGAGCCCCCGGGGGCGCGCTTTGCCCCCCGACGCGCCCTCTGCCATGCTCGGGGCGTTCAGTTCATTGGCGGGGGGCTCCTGGCCCCGGAGGCACGACACGATGAGTCGGATGTGGGTGGCTGGGGGGTTGATGCTCGCGCTGGTGGGGTGCTCTTCCATCGAGACCAAGCCCGACCCGCATGACGAGGACCCCGTCTTCGGCTCCAACGTCCCCGTCTACAAGGCGCCCCAGGTGGACCGCTGCTCCGCCCATGGCAAGAGCGCCGCTCGCCCGGGCTGTGACGACGCGCGCTACCTGGGCACCGAGTACACCCGGCGCCTGGCCGTGGGCGACGAGGTCTGCATCGAGGGCGGCTTCGGAGACGAGCCCGGCCCGGCCTGCAAGGCGCGCGCGGCCGTCGTCGACACTGGCAACAACCGCGTGAAGCTGGAGATCCGCGGCACCCGGCCGGACTCCCGCTGGTTCAACGCGGAGATGCGCCACGCCTGGTACGAGGAGGGGGCGCTGGTGGACCTCTATCTGGCCGAGCGGGGTTATTAAGAGACCATGGCTTTCTACGATTCATTCGTCGAGCGCTTCGCCGCATTGAAGATGCTGTCCCCCGCCGAGCTGAAGAAGCTGGCCGGCGCGAAGCTGTCCGATGTGGTGCTGCAGGAGCTCGGCCGCTCGCGCGTGCGCATCACCGACCTCGAGAAGCGCTACCCCTCCGCCGGCCCCAAGGAGCTGGCCCAGCACCTCATCGACGGCAAGAAGGCCATGGCCGGCATGGTGGGCGGCGTCAGCGGCGTGTTCGGCCTCATCTCCGTGCCCGCGGATCTGGTCTTCATGTCGTGGCTGCAGATCATCCTCCTGGTGGACGTGGCCACGCTCTACAAGGTGAACCTCAAGAGCGCCCGCGCCCGGGGCGAGCTGCTGGATCTGTTCGGCTACGCCAACGGCCTGGGCCCGATGCAGCGCTCCAGCCCCAAGGTGCTCGGGGGCCTGGCCGCGAAGCTCCTGGTCAAGGGCGGCCTGCCCACGCTGGGCCGCGCCATGCCCCTGGTGGCCGCGCCCGTCACCGCCTACCTCAACAACCAGCACATCCAGGCCGTGGGTGAGCAGGCCCTGCGCTTCTACGAGGGTTTCGACAAGGCTCACGCCAAGGCGCGCTCCCGTGAAAAGAAGGCGGGCTGAGTAATACGGGCTTTCTAAGACGGCCCCGTTTTCGGTATTCTGCTCCTTGTACATCCGTCGGCGTCAAATACCGCCGGATCCTCGCCGCGCAATCGGTCACTCCCCCTGCCGATTGCGCGGCGTTTTTTTACGCGGGCAGGCGCGGCTCTCGCGGTAGCACGACGTGGAAGATGCTGCCCTCGCCCGAGCGCCCGTTGGACTCCGCCCAGATGCGCCCGCCGTGGCGCTCGACGATGCCGCGGACGATGGTGAGCCCCAGCCCCAGGCCTCCGTATGCCGTGCCGTGGGCCCGGCCGAAGCACTCGAAGATGTGCCGCAGCTTGTCCGGGGGAATCCCCAGGCCGTGATCCTTCACCGTGATGTGGATCTGCCCCGCTTCCTCTCGCGCGTTCACGACGATGGTGCCGCCCTCGGGTGAGTAGCGCAGGGCGTTGGACAGCAGGTTGGTGAACACCTGATCCAAGCGCTCCGGGTCTCCGGCCAGCACCAGCCCCTCGGGCGCGAGGATCTCGATGCGCCGCGAGTGCTCGGCGAGCGGCTGGATGTGCTCGGCCACCTCGAGCAGCAGCGCGTGCAGATCCACCAGGCGCGTCTGCAGCTCCATGTCTCCGCGCTGGAGCCGGCCCACGTCCAGCAGGTTCTCCACCAGCTTCGCCATCCGGTCCACGCTGCGCGCCAGGCCCTGGAGCGCGCGATCCACCCCCGGGCTCATTCCGGTGCCGCTCTTGAGCCGCGCCAGGTGGACGAAGCCCCGCGCCGCCTGCAGGGGCGTGCGCAGCTCGTGCGCCGCCATGGTGAGGAAGACGTCCTTGGCCTCGCTGGTGGCCCGCAGCGACTCGATGGCGCGTTGGCTGTCGTCGATGTCCGTCGCGGTGATGACCCACCCCGTCAACGCGCTCCGCTCGTCCCGCTCGGGGAGCATGCGGCCCTGGAACCAGCGATAGGCGCCGTCGTGGCTGCGGCGCAGGCGGTACTCCACCTCGGTGCCGCGTTCGGTGCGGTGCGCCTCGGCCCACGCGGCCCGCGCGCGCGACAGGTCCTCCGGGTGGAAGACGGACTCGATCGCCTCCCAGTCGCGCCCCTGTGCGGGCTCCAGGCCCGCGTAGTCCAGCCAGCAGCGGTTGGTATAGGTGATGGCCCCGTCCGGCAGCATCGCCCACACGAACAGCGGCAGCGCGTCCACCAGGGTGCGGAAGCGGTGCTCGCTGCGGCGGGCGAGCACCTCTCGCTCCAGCATCCACAGCGCGGCCTCCTGGCGCTGGAGCTGCTGCTGTTGAAGGTTGAGCATCACGAAGACCTCGACCTTCCAGCGCAGCACGTCCGGGTTGAAGGGCTTCACCACGTAGTCGGCCGCGCCGTGCTCGTAGCCGTGGACCTGATCCGTCTCCTCGCGGCTGTGAGCGGTGAGGAAGATGATGGGGGTGTAGCGCGTGCGCTTGCGTTGGCGGATGAGGTGCGCCGTCTCGAAGCCATCCAGGTCCGGCATTTGCACGTCCAGGAGGATGACGGCGAAGTCCTCGGTCAATAAATAACGCAGCGCTTCACGGCCCGAGGTGGCCTTGACGAGACGCTGCCCGAGGGGCTCCAGGATTGCCTCCAGGGCAAGCAGGTTCGGAGGGTGGTCGTCCACCAGGAGGATGCGGGTCTCCAACGCCTCGATCTGCGGGGAGTGAGGGGGCGTGCTGATGAAGCCTTCCACGTCCGACCACCTCCTTCTGCTGGTTGTGATGAGTTCTTCATGGCTAACGCCAGATGCACGCGGGAACGACCCGCTCCCCTGGCTGCCCTCCAGGCGACCGTCGATGATGCTGCTCCGCTGGCAGTCCGACGTGGACGCCCGCACCCAGGAGGCGCCTGTCTCCCGCGCTACCTTGAACGCAGCTCCGGTGGGACGGGCTCAGTGCCTCCGGGCGGCCTCCAGCAGCAGGCGCCGCTCCGCCGCCGCGATCACCCGCCGCGCGGCTCCCACCGCGCCGGGATCCACGGAGATGGAGGTGATGCCCGCGCGCACCAGGTGCTCGGCGAACTCGGGGCGATTGGAGGGGGCCTGGCCACACAAGGAGCAGGTGATGCCCGCCTCGTGGCTCGCCCGGATGATGTGGATGATGGCGTCCAGCACCGCCGCGTCCGACTCGTCGAACAGCTCCGCGCACACCTCCGAGTCGCGATCCACGCCCAGCATGAGCTGCGTCAGGTCATTGGAGCCAATGGACACGCCGCTGATGCCCAGGCGCGCGTACTCGGGGATGCGGTAGACGACCGAGGGCACCTCCGCCATCACCCAGCGCTCCAGCCCTCGCTGCCGTCCCAGCGGGCTCTGCTCGATGGCCTCCAGGCACGCCTCCAGCTCCCACTTCGTGCGGACGAAGGGGATCATCACGTGCAGGTTGGGCGTCTCCTCGCGGACCCGGGCGAGCACCTCCAACTCGAGCTGGAAGACCTCCGGCTCGCGGATGTACCGGTAGCAGCCTCGGTAGCCGATCATCGGGTTGGCCTCGGTGGGCTCGAACTCGGCGCCGCCTTCCAGCCCGCGGAACTCGTTGGTGCGGAAGTCCGTGGTTCGGTAGACGACCGGACGCGGACGGAACGCACGGGTGATCTCCAGCAACGAGTCCGCCAGCTTGTCCGCGAACTCCTTCCGCCGTCCCAGGGCCAGCAGCCGCTTGGGGTGTACGCCTCCGAGCGCATCGGTGAGCATGAACTCGGCGCGCAGCAGCCCCACTCCGTCCACCGGCAGCGCCGCCACCTCCTTCGCCTGCCCGGGCAGGGCCAGGTTCACGTAGATGCGGGTGGCGAGCGGCTCGGGCTCCCCGGGCCTCGCCTCCAGAGCCGGAGCGCCCTGCGCCGAGACCTTCCCGGGTCGGGCGATGACGGTCGGCGCCTCCAGCCCGAGGCGCACCTGGCCCGTGGCTCCGTCCACCGTCACCTCCTCGCCGTCGCGCAACACGCGCGTGGCCACGCGCGTGCCCACCACACAGGGGATGCGCAACTCCCGGCTGACGATGGCGGCGTGGCACGTCATGCCTCCGCTATCGGTGACGATGGCGATGGCGCGGCGCAGGGTGGGTACCCAGTCCGGCGAAGTCATCGGCGCCACGAGCACCTCGCCCTGGCGCAGTTGCTTGCCCTCCTCCGGCTTGTGCAGCACGCGCACCCGGCCGGACACGATGCCCGGCGAGGCTCCCAGGCCCGTGACGAGCGCCTTCGCCTTCCCCTCCGTCTTCGGCGCCTCCGGCTTCACCGGCTCCGTCAGCGTGGTGATGGGGCGCGACTGGACGAGGAACAGGCGCCCGCCCTCCTCGGCCCACTCCACGTCCTGTGGCGAGCCGTAGTGCTGCTCCACGCGCATGCCGAGCCGGGCCAGCTCCAGCACCTCCTCGTCCTTCAGCACCCGGTGCCTGGCCTCCTCGGGCGCCAGCTCGATGCGGCGCTCCTGGCCGTGGCCCTCGCGGACGATCTTGAAGTCCTTGTGCCCCACGCGGACCTCGAGCACCCGCATGTGCTCCTTGTCCACCACGTACGTGTCCGGCTCCACCTGCCCGCCGACGACGACCTCCCCGAGCCCGAACGCGCCCTCGATGATGAGGCGCTCCCGATTGCCACTGGACGGGTCCACGGTGAACAGCACCCCCGAGCGCGCCGAGTCCACCATCTCCTGCACCACCACCGCGAGGGTGGGCTCCTCGGAGAGTCCCTGGCTCTTGCGGTAGGCCAGCACGCGCTGGCCGTAGGCGGAGCTCCAGCACTCGCGCACCCGGTCGAGCACCGCTTCTTCTCCGGCGACGTTGGTGAACGTCTCGTGCATCCCCGCGAAGGAGGTGTTGGCGGTGTCCTCCGAGGTGGCGGACGAGCGGACGGCGACCGCGCGTTCCTTGCCCAGCTTGCGGTAGGCGGACAGCAGCGCCGTGCGCACCGGGGCCGGCAGCTCGACCTTGCGCACGAGCTGCTTCAGCTCTTCGGACAAGGTAGCGAGCGACTCCGGCGCGTCTGGGTCGATGCGCCGCCAGAGGCTCGTCAGCTTCGCGCGGATGGACTCCAGGGAGGCATGGAAGGCAGCGGCGGTGATGACGAAGCCCCGAGGGACGGGCAGACCGGCCTGGGTCAGCTCGCCCAGGTTGGCGCCCTTCCCTCCCGCGATGGGGGTGTCCTCACAGGAGAGCGCTTCGAGCCAGACGACATGCGAGGGAGCCTCCTCCTGGGTGCTCAAGAGAACCCCAGGGGCTTCGCTCACCGAGGGCCCGCTCTTCGGTGTCCTTGTCACGTCCATGGCCATGCGCCCTCCGTCCGTACCTTTTTGATAGGCACGAGCGCGCCGCCCGAACAGATCGCTCAGGATGGGGGCCATCTGTCACGAGCGCCACCAGGCTCCAGGCAGGCACGCCAGCGCAGCGAACGGGAGCCGGCTTACTCTCCCTCTACTGTGCCGTGACCACCTCGAACACTTCGGCGGCAGGCAGCGTCAGCACCTCGCGGCCCGCTTCCGCCAGGCGCTCGCGCGGAACATTCAGATAGCGCTCGGTGAAACGGGCGGCGGGCTTGAGCGTGACCGTCTTCCCCGTGGTGCGGTCTCGGAAGGTAGTGAAGACGCCGTCTGGGCTCGTGGTGTCTACGCGAGAGAGGTTGAGCTTGCCGAGACTGGCGCCCGTGGCTGCCGCCGCACCGTCGGCGACACAGGCGTACTGCACTTGCGTGGGGCTGTGATGCACGACCTCCAGGTTGAAGTTGCCAGCGGATAGCCCGAGTTCCTGGAGCGCATGCACGCCCATTCGGTAGCCGGCGACGACCCAGGGACCTGCTCCTCCATGAACGGCGGCAACGCGGGACAGCGCCTCGCGCTCGGGAGAGGGATCATGCTGGACTCCCGCACAGCTGGAGACAGCCATCAGCACGAGGACGGCAAGGAAGCGGGTACAGCAGGTCATGGACGGCTCCGAGAGAAGAAATGAGGGGAGTTCTACCCAGGTGCCTGGCCGTTGACACTCCCCATGCGTTACCAGTAGGCACTGCCCCCAGCCACCTGGCGTCTTGATGGCGGTCCGCCACTTCCCTGTCGGACCGTAGAGCGCGCCTCCCGTCAGGTGCGTGGCCTGCCCCGCGGGAGTCTCCCTCTGGGCCTTGGGCGAGGCGAAAGCACATGTTGGCACTACTGGGCGGTTGTTTGCTGGGACTCACGTTGGGCATGCGCCATGCGCTGGAGCCCGACCACCTCGCCGCCGTCTCAACCCTCACGGTAGAGAAGGCGCGTCCCTTCCGGGAGAGCCTGTTGCTTGGCGCGGTGTGGGGAGTGGGCCACAGCCTCGCGCTTCTGTTGGTGGGCGGGTCTCTCGCGGTACTGCGCACCGAGATGCCGGAACAGGTGGCGAGCATCCTGGAGTTCGCGGTAGCGGTCATGGTGGTAGGGCTCGGCACGCGTGCCCTCGTTCAAGCTGTGCGGGAGGGCACGCGCGGAATGGCGACGACCCACCAGCACGGCAGCACGAGGCACACGCACGCGGGACATGCCGAGCACATCCACGTGGGCCGCTGGGCGCTCGCCCGCCGCCCACTGTTCGTGGGCCTCATGCATGGTCTGGCGGGCAGCGGTGCCCTCACGGCACTGGTGCTGGCCGACCTGCCAACGGCCACGGCGCGTTTGCTCTACATCGTGGCCTTTGGGCTGGGCTCCGTAGGTGGCATGGCGGTGCTCACCGGGCTCGCGGGCTTGCCCCTTCGCCGCCTCGTCGGCCAGGGCTCCGCGCGCGCGCTCGTACTCGGCGCGGCGGGCGCCCTTTCCGTGTGCATCGGGGCGTGGTGGGGCTGGGAGGCTGCCTCTTCGTGGCTCTGAGCCGTGCCCGGTGAGCCGCCTCACTGATCGAGGACGTAGGCGAAGATGAGCGGTGCAACGATGGACGCGTCGCTCTCCACGACGAACTTCGGAGTGTCGATGCCCAGCTTGCCCCAGGTGATCTTCTCGTTCGGCACCGCGCCCGAGTACGAGCCGTAGCTCGTCGTCGAGTCGCTGATCTGGCAGAAGTACGCCCAGAGCGGCACGTCCGCGATCCTGAGATCTTGATGCAGCATGGGCACCACGCAGATGGGGAAGTCCCCGGCGATACCGCCGCCGATCTGGAAGAAGCCAATGGGGCTCTGGGCCGAGGTCTCCGTGTACCAGACAGCGAGAGTGGCCATGTACTCGATCCCGGTACGGACGGTGTGGACGTTCTGCACGTCTCCGGCAATGCAGTGGCCCGCGTACATGTTGCCAAGCGTGGAGTCCTCCCAGCCCGGCACCCAGATGGGCAGGTTCCTCTCACAGGCCGCGAGGAGCCAGCTGTGCTTGGGATCAATCTGGTAGCTGCCAGCCAGTTGGCCCCCGCGTAGCACGCGGTAGAGGAACTCATGGGGGAAGTGGCGGCGTCCACTCCGGTCAGCCGCCACCCACTCCTCGAGGACCGCGGTCTCGATGCGGCGCATGGCCTCCATCTCCGGGATGCAGGTATCGGTCACCCGGTTCATGTGCCGCTTGAGCAACGCTTGCTCATCCTTCGGCGTGAGATCGCGGTAGTGGGGCACTCGCTCATAGAACTCGTGCGCGACGAGGTTGAAGAGGTCCTCCTCCAGATTCGCGCCGGTGCAGCAGATGGCGTGAACCCTCTCGCGCCGGATCATCTCCGCGAGCGAAATGCCCAGCTCCGCCGTGCTCATCGCGCCCGCCAGCGTGACGAGCATCTTTCCGCCGGAATCCACGTGCCGGAGGTAGCCGTCAGCCGCGTCGACGAGCGCCGCTGCGTTGAAGTGCTTGAAGTGGGTTCGGCAGAAGCTCCTGATGTTCATGCGCATCAACTCCCAGCGACGGGGGTCGACGTGGGAGCTGTCGCCAGGGCGCACCACGCCAAACGCCCTACGGCACTGAACGTGCCGCCATCGAGGCGCTGGGTGGCAGGATTGCCGGCGTTATAGGCACAGCCGACACGCGTGGCAAGGAGGGGCCGCTCAGGCCCGAGCGCCCATCAGCGGGTGCAGCGCGCCTCGATTACCCCGCGCCCCTCGTGCGCCAGCTGCAGCTCGCCCGTGCCGCGCAGCTCGTAGCCGAGCCACTGCACCCCACCCTCGCAGATGGGCGTGCGCGCGAAGGACTTCTTGATCCGGGGGGAGTGCTCCAGGCCCGCGATCTTGTGCGTCGGCTCCTTCAGCTGCTCGGCCTCCAGCCGGGTCGGCGCCGCGTACAGCCACAGCTCGAGCGTCGAGCCCTCTCGCGCGCACTTGTGCCAGGACTCGTTCACCGTCGCCTCGAAGGTGTACATGCCCTTCGGCGTCATCGCCTGGTCGGTGTGGAGCACGAACGACTCGATCCCGCGGCCAAGCTCGCAGCGCGGGCAGTAGTGCTGCGCGGGCTCGGAGGTGAAGTCGAGCCGCGCCAGTTGTCCCTTGCCCACCAGCGTGACCTGCACCGTCTTGGGCCCCGGCCCCTGCGCGCAGATGTCCTTGAGTGACAGCATCTCCCGCGCGCTGAAGCTGGTGATGGGACGACGCGCGGGCACGATGCGCTTCTCGTTCTCGCCGCTCACGATGAACTGCGCGGCCAGCTCCCCTCCCGCCTTCTTCGCGCAATTGAACCACTTCGGGTCCGCCGAGAAGGAGAGCTCGGCGCCGCGCCATGCCACCAGGGAGAAGGTCGGCGGCTCTTTCGGAGGCTTCCACTCGCAGTCGGCCGCCCAAGCCGTCCCGTGTACCGCGCCGAGCATGACGCCGAGCATGATGCCGAGCATGGCCTTGATCCACCCGAGCTTCCGCATGGCTCCTCCTCCCGGCGTGCGACCTGGGGCCGGTCTCGGGAACAGGATAGGCTGAACCCGGTATGAGAGAGCACACCCGATCGAGCCCGCCCCCGCAGGAGGGGCAGACCTGCGCCGCCTGCACGAGCCCGCTCCAGGGCCCACGGTGCGAGTCCTGTGGAGCGCCGGTCTCTCCCGGAGGTTTCCGCATCCTCCGGCAGCTGGCGCAAGGTCCACACTCCCGCTTGTTCCTCGCCGAGCGGGAGGGGCGGCGGGTGGCGCTCAAGGAGCTGCTCTTCGCTCTCGTCCCGGACGCCGAGCGGCTCGAGGGCTTCGAGCGAGAGGCGGAGTTCCTCCGTCAGTTGAAGCACCCGCGCATTCCCCGCCTGCTGGCCAGCTTCCGCGAGGGTAGCGGTGTCCACACCCGCCTCTATCTCGCTCAGGAGTTCGTCGAGGGCCACTCCCTGCTCGAGGAGCTGGAGCAGCACCGCTTCTCGGAGCCGGAGGTGCGCCGCATCGCCCGGCAGGTGCTCGAGGTCCTCGTCTACCTCCACGACCTCTCGCCCCAGGTCATCCACCGAGACCTGAAGCCCGCCAACCTCATGCGGCGGCCGGATGGTGAGCTGGCCCTGGTCGACTTCGGCTCGGCGCGAGACCTGGTCCGAGGGGCCACGCACCGCTCCACGCTGGTGGGAACGTTCGGCTACATGCCGCCCGAACAGCTCGGTGGCACCGTGGACGAGACCAGTGACCTGTATGCGCTGGGAGCCACGCTCATCCACCTGCTGTCCCGCAAGTCTCCCGACGCGCTGCTCCGCTCGGGCATGGAGATCGCTTTCGAGGAAGCGGTCAACGCCTCCGCGGGCATGAAGGCCTTCCTGGCGCGCCTCACCGAGCGGGAACGAAGCCAGCGCTTCCCCTCCGCCCGGGCCGCTCTGGAGGCGCTCGACGCGCTCGAGCAGAAGCGTCCAGTGCCCGTCTCCACGCGCCCCCCTTCCTCGCAGAGACAGCTAATCCTGGTGGCACTCGCGGCGGCCGCCCTGACGGTCACCGGAGCAATGACGGCATTGATGTTCGACTCGGAGCCTCCCATGCCGCCGCCTCCTCCTCCGGCGCGCACGTTGCCTCCCAAGGTCGAGCTGCCCCCGCCGCCGCCCGTCCTGGAGGCGACGCCCACGACGCCTCCGACTCCCACGACGCCGGAGATACCTCCCGCTTCGCGTCCGAAGCCCGCGTCCCGCTCGAGCTCCGTGCCCCCCGAGGAGGTGGCCGAGGTCATCACCCTACGCCCCGCGTCGCAGAGCCGGCCCTTCCTGTTGCCCAAGGATGTGCGCGTGGCGATGGGCCGCGAGGTCTCCCTGGGAGACACCGCCGCGTGTGGCCCTCAGCCAAGCACCGCCGAGGTCGAGCAGGTCGAACTCCAGGCGGAGGGCGGAGGAACCCTCGAGGCGCCGCGCTCACGCCTGTCCGTGGACGTCACCCTGAAGAATCGAGGCGCCTCGGGGCCCGGGTGCCATAAGGCGGTGCTGCGTCTGAAGGACGGCTCGGGCCAGCTGCTCGCGCCGGAGACTTCCTTCGAGAACACCTCCACGGGCACCGTCCGCAGCCGCACGGTGTCGTTCACCTTCCCGAGGACTCAGCGCGAGGTGCGGCTCGAGGTGGGCACGGCGAATGCCCCGGGTACCGCCTTCGTGCTCGATCTCGTCCGAGGCACCTTCCGCTAACCGGGCACAGCTGGAAGCGAGCGGAGGAAGCCCACCGCCCGCTCCCGCTCAGGCCTTACTGGAGCATCCAGGCCACGGTGCCGCTGCAGCTCTTGTTGGAGTAGCAGCCGGCACGGATCTGGTACGTGCCGCTCGTCGTGGCGGTGTACCCGAGGTTCGAGCCCGCGCCGCTGCACGCGTCGTCATTGGAAGCCACCTCGGTACCACCCGGGCCGAACAGGCGCAGGTAGGTGTCGCCGCTGAACGCGCTGCCCGTCACTCCGCAGGTGCCCAGGGTGATGGCCTGACCGGCGCTGATCGCCACATCCTTGTTCACCGTGTTCTTGGTGGCGCCGGAGGTGTTGCTCGCGCTGAAGGTGTACGAGCCCCCCGAGGGCGGCGTGCCCGTGACGATCTCCCACACCACGGTGCCCGTGCAGCTGCCGCTGGAGTAGCAGCCGGCGCGAACCTCGTAGTTGCCGCTCCCGCCCGCCGGCACGGTGAAGCTCAGGCTCGAACCCCGGCCACCGCACGCGTCGTCATTGCCGGCCACCTCGGTGCCACCCGGGCCGAACAGGCGCAGGTAGGTGTCCCCGGTGAACGCGCTGCCCGTCACCCCGCAGGTGCCCAGGGTGATCTTCTGGCCCGCCGTGAGGGCCAGCACCTGGTTGACGGTGTTCTGCTGCGCACTGTCGGTGTTGGTCGCGGTGTAGTTGAGGCCATTCTCCGGCGGAGGAGGAGGCGGCGGCGGCTCGGAGGTTCCGCACAGCCGCATGCTGCCCGCCACCTGGCAGTAGGCGTTGATGGCGGGGCGCACGTAGGTGATGTCCTCGCCGCGGCAGCCCGTCTCGGTACACACGTTCACCACGCGGCAGCTGCCGTTGGAGACGTAGTCCGTCTCGCCGCGCACGAGGATGCCCGCCACCGTGTAGTCACTCAGCTCGTACACGCCCGAGCCCGAGTTGCCGCCGAAGGTGTCCGTGCTGGCCACGAAGTAGTCCAGCGTGCCCGCGCGCGCGTCGCGCACCGAGCCGCCCGAGTCGATCTTGTATGGAATGCCGCTGCCCGAGCCGATGACGGCCACCGGCTGCCCCGCCGCCATGGCGCTGTTACCCGGGCGCACCGGCGCCGGGGTGAAGCGCGGCGCGGCCGCCCGGTCCAGCCGGACGACGGCGTAGTCCAGGTTCTGCCCGTTCACCGTGCCCTGCGCGCGCGCGACGATGCTCTGGCACGAGAAGACGTCGGCGGTGGTGACCGTCTGCATCGTCCCGGAAGCCGTGCGGTAGAAGTTGAAGACGAACCGCGTGTTGGAGCAGTCCGAAGCGCTGGTGATGCAGTGACCGGCGGTGAGCACCAGGTCATCGTCGATCAGCGTGCCCGAGCAGAAGGCCGGCGTCAGGTCGTCCCGGAAGCGCTCGGTGGTACACAGGTTGTAGTACGCGCCCAGCGTCTGCGCGCTGAAGGTGACGTTGCTGGAGCTGGAGGTGTTGAGCACGCCGGGGCGCATGAGCGCCACGGTGGACTGCTGGGCCCGGATGCGCAGCGTGGCGTCCGCGTGGGCGTACACGTCCGTGCGGTTGTCGGTGCCGTAGACGACCGGGGCCTTGGACTCACCCAGCGGCTCCACCTCTGGCAAGGGCTCGCCCTCCTCGAGGGAGCCGCAGCCAACGGCGAGGGTACACAACAGGGGTCCGAGAAAGCGTGTGCGCCAGGGGATTCGCATGAACAGCCACTCCTTTGGGGGTAGGGAGAGACAACCCGCCCGCTACGCTGACGAGCGGACCGAACATGATGCATGAAACGTCTGACCCTGTCTTCGCTCCCGGGCTCCGTGCGTATCATGCTGGCCATGTACAAGGTGCTCACCGAGGTCTCGCGGATCGATCTCCTCAGTCATTGTGGCAACGTCTCGAGCCCTCCCAAGAACTGGAGCGAGACGCGGCTTCAGGCATGGAGCGCGATCGGTGCTCTGGCCTGCGCTCACAAGGACCTCATCAAGCGCATCCTCATCGTGAAGGATCCTCCCGAGCCTCCTCGGGGAGAGATCCACGTCGCGCTTCCCGACACGGACACCTGGGCGCTCATCCAACTCGGGTACATGGAGGTAGAGCCCAGCCAGCAGCCCGCGCAGCCCTTCCCGCTCGAATTGCTGGGTGAAGCAGAGGCCGCGCCACGCCCCGAGCTCGAGGACTGCGTGGCCTTTAAGGTGGATGTTCAGGAGACCGCGCTGCTCGTGCGCGCGCTGGTCCAGGGCAAGTCCGGCAGGATTCTTCAGCGAGACCTCTGGAAGACCGCTGCTCTTCCCGAGGAGCAGGAGCGTCAGCGAATCATCGCCTTCACTCAGGCCCTGGCACGCGCGCAGGGTGCCTTCTACGGCCGGTTCATCGCCTATCTGGATCAAGATCGATGACGTCTACTTGACCCACTCGATGCGGTGCTTGCGGCCCTTGATGCGGCCGTCGCGCAGGCGCTGGAGCGCCACGCGCACGATTCGCTTGGAGACGGCGACGTAGGACAGGTGATCCTGGATCTCGATCTTGCCGACGTCGGAGGCGCTCAGCCCGCCGGCCTCTCCCGTCAGGGCACCGAGGATGTCTCCTGGGCGCATCTTGTCCTTGCGCCCGGAGGAGATGTAGAGCGTCTCCCACTCGGACTGGAGCGGCACTCCGCCCTTTGCGTCCGCCGGGGGCAGCGCCTCCACGCTGGCGCGCTCCAGCTTGACGCCAGTGGCTTGCTCGATGGCTTCGATCTTGCGCTCGTCTCGCGGGCCGACGAGGGAAATGGCCAGACCTCTTCTGCCCGCGCGTCCCGTACGGCCGATGCGGTGGACGTAGGGCTCGGCCTGGAAGGGCAGCTCGAAGTTGATGACTGCATCCAGGGCTTCGACGTCGATGCCTCGCCCCGCCACGTCCGTGGCGATGAGGATCCGGATGCTGTGGTTTCGGAACTTCGCCATGACGCGGTCGCGCTCGCTCTGCTCCAGGTCGCCTTGGAGTCCTTCGGCGCTCACGCCGGCATCGACGAGCGCCTGCGTCAGCTCGACGACCGTCGCCTTGTGGTTGCAGAAGACGATGGCGGAGGCTGGTTGGTAGTGCCGCAGGATTCGCAGCAGCAGCGCCGTCTTTCCCTCGGGCGCGCCTTCGTAGGCGAGCTGTTGGATGTCGGGGGCCGCGTCCGCCTCAACCACCGTGATGCGCACGGGCTCCTTCTGGAACGCGCGGCTCATCTCCTCGATGGTGGGAGGGAACGTCGCCGAGAAGAGCACAGTCTGACGCTTGGTCGGGAGGCCTTGGAGGATCTGCTCCATCTCCTCGCTGAAGCCCATGTCGAGCATCCGGTCGGCTTCATCGAGCACCACGGTGGCGAGCTGGCGCGTCTCCAGTGCTTCCCGCTGGAGCAGGTCCAGCACGCGGCCCGGGGTTCCGACGGCGATATGGGCGCCCTTCTCCAGGGCCTCCAGTTGGGGCCGGATGGGCTGGCCTCCCGCGAGCACGAGGACTTGGAGTCCGGGCAACCTGCGGCCCAGACGGCGCACCTCTCCGGCGACCTGCGCGCAGAGCTCCCGCGTGGGGCAGAGCACGATCGCCTGGACCCGGCGCTTCTGGAGCTGGACCTTCTGCAGGATGGGAAGCGCGAAGGCCGCGGTCTTTCCTCTGCCCGTCTGCGCCTGGCCGATGAGATCGCGTCCCTGCAACAAGACGGGGATGCTCTGGGCCTGGATGGGTGTGACGGTCTGGAAATCCAGCTCCGCGAGGACCTGGAGCAGCGGCGGTGAAAGAGCGAGCTCGGCAAAGTCCATCGGGGCCTCGACTGAGTAGAGGCGCCCTTGTAGCAGCCGGCGGGATCGGAACAAGCCCGGTCACGCCGTGACACACTGGGAGAGGAAAGCGCCTCAGCCGATCTTCAGCTTGGAGATCTGGTGCTCGCGGTCGGCCGCCAGGTCGAGGATCTTCCCGATACCGAAGGTCAGCAGACCCACTCCCAGGCCGATGCCCATGCCGATCGGCCCACCGATGGCACCCGCCGCCACCGCGCCGCCGATGCTGCCGGCGATGCCCACCGCGCCCTTGGCGATCTGGTGCTTATCCCCCGCCTTGGCCCCGTCCACGATGTCCTTCACGCCCAGCCCCGTGCCCGCCACCGCGCCCGCCACGTTGGCCACCCCGCCCATCGCCTTCAAGGTGTTCATCGTCTTCACCCCGATGCCCGCCACCTTCGCCATCCCGCCCATGCCCTGCACCGAGTTGAGCACCGAGGAGCTCACCGCCGCGCCCAGCTTGCCCATCGGCACGCCGCTCGCCTTGGCCCACGAGCCCAGCGCCTTCGCCGCGTCATCCATGCTGCCCGTGGCGCCCGCCGCCGACGTGGCCATGTCCGACACGCCCTTGATGGCGTCGTAGAAGGACTTGCCGCCCGCGTAGACGTCATAGGCGCCCAGGCTCGCGTCCGTCAGGCCCGCGAAGATGTCCGGCAGGTTCTTGTTGCGGATGCCCTCGGCCATCTGCATGCCGCCCGCCGCCACGCCCAGCGCGCCGCCCGCCGCGCCCGTCGCGCCCTTCGCTCCCTGCAGGCCGTTGCGCAGCGTCTCGTTGCCGAGCACCTTCGCCGCCTTCCCCAGCGGGAGCTTGTTCGCGTCCGTGCTCAGGGTCTGCAGCAGCCCCAGCGCGTTGGAGCCGCCGTTCTTCACGTAGTCCTGCGCCGTCTTCGTGGCCAGCAGGCCCGACTCCAGCAGCAGGTCCTTGCCCTTCGGGTCGTCCTTCAGGTCGTCCGGGTTGGAGATGTCGCGCGGGTCACGCCCCCCCGGCCCCGTCAGCGTCATCTTCTCGCCGTCCTTGTTCGTCTCATGCACGGCCTTGCGCCCCTCGGCGTCCGTCACCGTGTTGCGCGAGTCCACCAGCTGCGCGCCCTGGCCCGAGAGCAGCGAGGTGTTCTCCTGCAGCGCGCTCTGCGTCTTGCCGTCCTTGCTGCGCTTGGTCTCCAGCGACTCCTTCAGCTCCAGGCCCTTGTCCGTCGGCTTGCGGCTGCTGTTGTAGTGGTTCTCCACCGTCGTGCCGTCCGCCTCCACGCCCTTGGCGTCCATCTTCTCCAGCGAGCCGTCCTGGGCGTACTTGCGCGTCGCCTCGCCCTTCACGTCCCCCAGCTCCCCCTTCTTGTCGCCCGGCTTGATGGCCTTGCCCTCGTAGGTCTCCTTCACCTCGCTGCCGTTGCGGGTGCGGTGGGTGATGGTGGAGTTCTTGGGCGAGCCCTCCATGAAGGTCTGCATGTCGACGCTGTTGTTGTCCTTCTGCACCTCCACCAACCAGCGCTTGGGGAACTTGCCCTTCTTGGTGCCGTCGTCGGCGTCGTACTTCTCTCCGCCGTGCTTGGCGTACTGGTCCCGCACCTTCGCGTAGTCCTCGAAGGTGTGCGCGCCCTTGCCGGCGTACTTGGTGTGCCCGTCCAGCGTGCGGTCCACCGAGGACGTCGCCTGCACCTTGTCCTGCGAGAAGTACTGGGTGCGGTTGTAGTGCGGGTGCTCCTGCTTGCCGTCCTTCCCTGGCGCGGGGATGGAGTAGGTAAACGTCTCGGCCTTGTCGACCGGCTTCTTGAAGTCGAAGGGGCCCTCGAGCTTGTCGTCGATGCTCTTGCCGCCCTTCTGCTGCTTGAAGACGCTCCGGCTGCCCGTCACCGAGCCATCGGCCTGCGCGAACTCGTCCAGCTCCAGCTCGCCGTCCTTGTTGTGCTTCACCTCGTTGCGCGTGTAGGTGACGCCCGCGTCGCGCGCCTTCTCGATGTCGCCAAAGGACTTGAGCGCCTCGGCCTCGTTCTTCTCGCCCTTCCACTCGGCCTGCTGCACCAGGGTGCGGTTGTCCTTGCCCGTCTCCACGCGCTCACGGCGGTTCATGCCGTCCGCATAGCTCGCCGAGTCCAGGGTGATGGCCTCGTCCTTGCCCCGGGTGACCACCGTGCGCTCGAGCACCTCCTTCTTCTCGTTGCGGCGCACCAGCTCCACCTCGTTGTCCGAGAGCTTCTTCACCTCGGCATCCTTCGGCGCGGGCTTCTTGCCGTCGGCCATGGCGAACAGCTCGTCCGCCTTCTTGGTGCTCTCCTCGCGCAGCTTCTTCTGCGCGTCGTCGATCTCCGTGCGGCGCTCGCCCACCGTCTTCACGTCCACTTCCTGCTTGGCCTTGTCCTCGCCGGAGACGCTCTGGCGCGGCGGCTTCTCCGTGCTCAGCGGCTTGAAGTCCTTGAGGTCCGCGGTGGCCATCAGCTTCGGCATGTCCTTCTTGGCCGCGGGGGCCGTCTCGAAGCTGTCCTTGCTCTTCTCAGCCGGCTTCTGCTCCGCCTTCGCTACCTTCTCGTTCTTCTTCTCTTCGGGCTTCTGCTCGATGGGAGCAGGAGCAGGAGCGGTGGCGACAGGGCGCTGGGAGATGGGGGCGATGGACATGGCGGGCTCCGGTTCGATGCAGCGGGGATGTCCGGACCTATTGCGTCTCGCGTGCCATGCTGAATTCACCCCCTTTGACCCACACTCGCGCCTGTTTACGGGCACTTGGCTCCGTACAGCGGACATTTCCCCTGGAAACGCCCATGACCACCTGGAAACTGGAGTGACCACCTCGCTCAGGCCCAGTGGTCGCTCGCCGGGGAGTGCTAGCCTGCGCCGCCGTGGCACATGCACCGGATGAGGATGAGCAGGAGGGCGGAGACCACACGGTCTCCGTGATGCAGGCCCGCTCCGGCCCGCTGCGGCTGAAGCTTCTCGTGCTGTCGGGAGCCCAGGTGGGGCAGAGCCACCTGCTGGCGCCCGGCTCGTACCGCCTGGGCAAGTCGCCCGAGTGCGACATCGTCCTCAACGACAAGGCCGTCTCGCGCCAGCACCTGCGCCTGGACGTGTCCGAGTCGGGCGTGCGGGCCACCGACATGGAGTCGCACAACGGCTCGTTCTGCGAGGGCATGCGCTTCACGGAGCTGGAGGTGCGCCCGGGCGCGGTGCTGAAGGTGGGCGCCACGGAGATGAAGCTGGTGCCGGAGACCTCGCGCGAGCGGGTCATCCCTCCCTCCGAGCGCACCCAATTCGGCGGGCTGGTGGGCAGCAGCCGGCGGATGCGCGAGGTGTTCACCCTGCTGGAGCGGCTCGCCCCGGGCGGCGCGGACGTGCTCATTCAAGGAGAGACGGGCACCGGCAAGGAGCTGTGCGCGGAGGCCATCCACGCCCAGGGCCCACGCGCCAAGGGGCCCTTCGTCATCGTGGACCTCGCCGGCATTGCTCCCTCCCTGATCGAGTCGGAGCTCTTCGGCCACGTGAAGGGCGCCTTCACCGGAGCGCAGTCGGACCGGGCGGGCGCCTTCGAGCGGGCCTCCGGCGGCACCGTCTTCCTGGACGAGGTGGGCGAGCTCCCGCCGGAAGTTCAGCCACGCCTGCTGCGTGTGCTCGAGCGGCGCCAGGTGAAGCGCGTGGGCGCCAATGACTACCGGGCCCTGGAGGTGCGGGTGCTGGCCGCCACGCACGTGGACCTGGAGAAGGCGGTGCAGGAAGGGAAGTTCCGCGCGGACCTGTACCACCGGCTCGCCGTGCTGCGCGTCACCTTGCCCCCGCTGCGCGAGCGGCCCGAGGACATCGCGCTGCTCATCGACACCGTGCTGGAGCGCGCCGGCCGTCCCGCCAGCGCCCTGTCGGAAGCGACGCGCGCATTGCTGCTCCAGTACCCCTGGCCGGGCAACGTGCGCGAGCTGCGCAACGTGGTGGAGCGCGTGGTGAACCTCGGCGAGGAGGCCCTGCCGGACATGGAGCCAGCGCGTATCCCCGCCGCCGAGCGCTCCTCCGGCGGGAGCGCCGCCAAGCTGGATCTGCCCTTCAAGGAGGCCAAGGAGCGGCTCATCGAGGGCTTCGAGCGCGACTACCTCCAGGGCCTCATCGAGCGCTGCGGCGGCAACATCTCCCGCGCCGCGCGCGAGGCCGGCATCGCCCGGCTCTACCTGCGCAAGCTGCTCCACAAGCACGGGCTCGCCGCCAAGGACGGGGACGGCGACGAGTGAGCCTGGGGCGCTCCTCTATCGAGGGAGCGCGTCGAGCCAGGCTTGCACCTCCTGGGCCTGCGCGGTGCGGCCGGCGGAGGTGAAGCGCTCATAGGCGCGCTTCGCCTCGGTCCGGGCCTCCTCGGGCTGCCCCTCCTTATATAGGGCGTGCGCGAGGGCGAAGCCGGACTCGCCCAGCGAGTCCTCCTGGGCGTCGGTGAACGTCACCGCCAGCCGCAGCGGCTCCAGCGCCTCGCGGGTCCGCCCCAGGCCGAGCAGCGCCTGGCCGACACCGTCATAGGAGTACTGGAAGAGCTCGTCCCCCTCCTCCAGGTTCTGGCGCTTCACCGCCAGCGCCTCCTCGTACACCTTCAGCGCCTCCTCGTAGCGCTTGAGCGCGAGCAGGCTCATGCCCTCCTCGTCCAGCGCCTCGGCCAGCCCCAGGTAGGTGGGCCCCACCAGCTTGCGCTGGATGCGCACGTTCGCCTGGGCGTGCTCCAGCGCCTGGGGGTACTCCTTCAGCTCGCGCAGCGCCATGGAGAGGGCCATGTGCCGGCGCGCCGTGTCCATGTGCAGCGGGCCCACGGCGGCCTCCGTCTGGCGCAGGGCGTCCTCCAGCACCTGCTTCGACTCGGCGAAGGCGCCCAGCTCCAGCAACGTCCGCCCCAGCGTGAAGGCCACCCGCGCCCGCTTGGGGTGCCCCGACGGCAGCACCCGCGCCAGCCGCTCGGAGGCCTTCTCCAAGAGCCCGCGCGCCTGCTGCGGCTGATCCTGCATGAGGGCGAGGTTGGCCTGGTTCACCAGCAGGTCTCCCTCCAGCACCGCGTCCCCGCCAAGCCGCTGCAGCGTCGCCTCGCCCAACCGCGCCCAGCGCGTGGCGTGCTCGAAGCGCTTCCGCTCCCCCTCCACATAGAGGAGCTTGTTGAGCACGGAGACCTCCAACCGGTCCGTCCGCCCGGCCTCGGCGTCATACACGGCCTGCTCCAGCACTCCCGCGCCCTGCTCCTTCTCGCCCTTGAGCGCCTGGAGCCAGCCCAGGTGGAAGCGCACCTCCGCCATCAGCGGCAGGTAGCCCGTGGCCAGCACCTTCGGCTCCAACGCGCGCGCCTTCTCCAGCGCGACCGGGTAGCGGCTCAGGTCCAGCTGCGCCTTCACCTCCGAGACCTGGCCCTCCAGCTGCTCCAGCTCCGCGCGCAGGGCGGGGTCCGCCGGTCGGGGCTGCTGCCCGTTCAGCGCCTCGAGGTCCGCGCAGTCCTGGGGCGAAGGCAGCGCGTAGACGGCATCCAGCGCCTTGTCCACTCCCGCCCGGTCCGTGCCCGCCAGCGCCTCCACCACCGCCCGCAAGTCCTTGCGCCGCCGCTCCAGGCACACCACCCGCTGGGACAACAGCTCCTCCGTCTGCACCTGCCGCACCCGCGTGTCCTCGCACGCCTCGGTGTGCTGCCGCGCCCACGCGCCCGCGTAGGCGTCCAGCAGCTCGCCCACGCGCTGGGCCCGCTCGCCGGCCACCACGTTGCCCGTGGCCTCGAAGGCCGCCGCCAGCCGCTGCCGCGCCGTGGGGCCCCAGATGTCCGTCAGCAGCCCCTCGGCCCCCGCGCACACCCGCGAGTTCCACCACGCGCCCGCGCCCGCCACGCCCAGCACTCCCGCCAGCGCCACGCTCACGCCCAACCGCCGGCGCTTCACCGCCAGCCGCTGCTCCTGGGACAGCGCCTCCAGCAGCGCCTCCATGGAGGCGAAGCGGTCGGCCGGCTCCAGCGACAGCCCACGCATCACCGCGCGGCGGACCCAGGCGGGCACCCGCGCGTCCCGGGGAGGCTCGAGGATGGGAGAGGCGGGCGTCGCCTCGTCGGGCTTCTTCAGCGAGACGGTGCGGCCTGGGCCTCCCGTGTCCGGGCCCTTCGAGGACCGCGCCGCCGCGAACCGCGAGAGCTGATCCGGATCGAAGGGGCGCTGCCCATAGAGGTCCCGGTACAACCCGGCGCAGAAGCTGAACTGATCCGAGCGCGCGTCCACCACCTCGCCCCGGAACTGCTCGGGCGACATATATGCGGGCGTGCCCATCACCATGCCGGTCTGCGTGAGCGGCTCGCTCAGCATCTTCGAAGGGAGCGGCGCCAGCAGCGAGCGCCCGCCCTCGTCCCGGCCGGACTCGCCCACCGCGCGGACCAGGCCGAAGTCGGTGACGAAGACGCGGCCGTCGCGTCCCACCAGCACGTTGGCCGGCTTGAAGTCGCGGTGGACCAGGCCCGCAGCGTGCGCGGCCGCCAGCCCCCGGCCCGCGGCGAGGTACTTCTCCAGCACCTCGCGCCAGGAGCGGGGCTCCGAGCGCACCCACTCGCGCAGCGTGCCCCCGTCCACCAGCTCCATGGCCACGTAGACCTGGCCTTGCCAGGGGGCCGCCTCGAAGACGGGGATGACGTTGGGGTGCGAGATGCGGGCCATGGCCTGCGCCTCGCGCAACAGCCGCGAGTACCCCAGCTCCAGATCCCGCTCCCCGCCCGTCACGCGCAGCAGCTTGAGGGCGACCTTCCGGTCCAGGTCCGGGTCATAGGCGGCGTACACCACGCCCATGCCGCCCTCGCCCAGCACCCGGAGCGGGAGGAACCGCCCTACCCGGTCGGTCTCCGTCCGCCGCGGCCCGGCGAGCTCCCCGGGCATGGCGGTCGGCCCTGTCTCCGGGCCCTTGCGCGGCGGGGGGCTCGGCTCGGCGGCGGCCTCCGCGATGGATTCTGTCTTCGTTGGCTCTGGTGCCGGGCCGGAGAAGCCCGAGTCATCCGTGTCCTGCATGGGCCCAGTCTACTCGCACGTCGCGGGCCAACCCCACTGGGCACGCGGCTTGCTATAACTTTCCGCACAACCTTTACGGTCCCCCCGCCGATAATCCATAACGGCGCATTGCGGCACCTATCCCCCCGGAGGCAGCCATGGGCGTGAACCTCAACACCCTGATTCCTTCTCTGATCTCACTGCGGACGCGCTCCGTGGAGACGACGTCCCCGTCTCAGAAGTCCCCGCAAGTGCCTGAAAAGACGGCCCCGGGCTCTTCGGAGTACTACCGGGACACCTTCGAGGCCAGCTCCACCTCCCGTCCGGGCCTTCCCGCACTGAACGTGCCGGCGCTGCCGGTCCTGGCCGGCTCCCAGCTGGTCAACGAGGCCGAGGGCGCCCAGGCCGAGCGGCAGTGGAAGAGCGACGAGGGGCCCGTGGCGCAGACGACGGACGTCAACTGCGGCGAGGCGAGCCTCGCGCAGGTGAAGAAGGCGAAGGACGCGAAGGTGGCGCCCGCCTCGGACGACCAGAAGCGCGAGGAGGTCCGCTCCACGACGGCGGCCGCCAGCAAGGCCGTGCAGGACCGGTTCGAGGTGAACCTGGATGACGGCGCCCGGCCCGAGGAGATGGGCGCCATGCTGGGCTCCATGGGCATCGCCGTCACCCGCGGCATGTCGAACTACGACCCGGCGGCCATCAGCGAAGGCCTGAAGTCGGGCCAGATGGGCATGGCCATGGTGGACTCCACCGCGCTCACCAACTCCCTGCTCCCGGACGGCCAGAAGAAGCAGGAGACGGGGGCCCTGCACTGGGTCACCATCGATGGCTACAACAAGGGCGAGCTGAGCAATGACCCGATGGACGACAAGTTCCGGGTGAAGGACTCGGTCAACGGCTCGTACTGGGTGTCGGCGCGCGACCTGCTGGGCGCCATGGATGCGGCCCGCCTCAAGCACAACGGCACCGGTGGCATGATGCTCATCGAGAACCGGCCGAACGCGACGCAGGAGGAGCGCGAGGCGCTCTCCCGGAGCAACCTGGACCAGACGGCGAACCTCGGCAACGGCACCGGCATCGGCAGCCGCCGCCTGGGCGCGGGCGAGGCCAGCTAGCCGGGTGGTAACTGCAGTGACCAGGCGGTAACGGGAGTGACCAGGATTTTGGCGCTCCCGCGGTCCCGGCGCCCCTGGGTTTCCCTCGGAAGGGTGCGTTTCGAGGCGGTTGTGGAGCATGGCATGCCACATGCTCTCTGAGCGCGGGTCTCCTACCCCAGAGGAAACCCGTCATGGCCCTGCCCCCTGTCTCCCGCCCCTCCGTTCCCGCCCTCTCCTCCGACCGCGTCTCCCAGGCTGAGACGCGCGGCCTCCGCTCCCTGGACTCCTCGCAGTTCGGGGGCACCCGGCGCGGGCAGGGGTTGGACATGCGTCGGATGCTCCAGTCCGACGGCTTCGATTCCCCCATGATGGATCCGAAGCAGGTGAACAACCTGAAGGAGGTGGCTCAGGTGTTCGCGCGGCTGGCGCAGGTGCTCTCGCAGACGGCGCGGCTGCTGGGTGGTGAGGGCGGCCCGGGGCTCCAGGGTACACCGGCCGTCAAGGGCGCGCAGACCCCGCCGTCGGCCCCGGGGGCGAAGAACGCTCCGAGCGTCCCGGGTGAGCAGCCTGCCCCGGCCATGCAGGGAACCCCGGGCGAGCAGCCCACCCCGGCCGCTCAGCCTGCTCCCGCCGAGCCGGGCGCTCCGGTCTCCCAGGCCCAGGCGATCGGCTCGCCCGGCGACGCCAAGAAGGAGGGCAACACGATGACCTTCACCAACGACGGCACCAAGCCGATGACGATCCAGTTCACGCCGAACGCGGGCGAGAAGCCGATGGATCCGCTGACCATCGAGCCGGGCAAGACGCAGACGGTGGCGTTCCCGCAGGGCTGGTCGGGCAACTTCCGCAGCACCTCGGGCGATGGCGCGGCGGCGACGTTGGGCGAGGTGAAGTTCAACGGCGGCGGCAACCAGACCTACTACGACGTGAGCTACATCGAAGGCCTCAACGCCAGCATGACCATCGAGCCAGAGGGCGGCGGCCGGAAGTCCGGCACGTTGGACAACCTCCTGGCGTCCGCCCCGGACGCCATCAAGGCGAAGGACGCGAACGGCCAGACGTACGGCATCAAGAAGACCACCACGTCCAACGTCCAGGACCCGGGGATCGTCGACTACTACCGCAAGCTGGTGGGCGCGGATCAGGGCTACGTCATCCCCACGGATGACGCGAGCACGCTGGGCACGGGCAGCACCCACCTCAACGTGCGCCTGAAGAACCTGGCCGTCTAAACCCCTGCTGCCCCGACCCGAGGCCCGGCGACGCTCCGGCCAAACTTGTATGATGTCTGACAGGTTTGTCCGGAGCGCCTCCGGGGCAGGCGCTCCCGCCCGGAGAGGCCCGAGGCTCCAGTGCTTCCGTGGAAATGGCCTATGCTCGGGCCTCCGCGCCATGAACCTCTCCGCCCTGCTCGTCACCGTGCTGCTCTCGACCTCGGCGCAGGTGGAGCCCGCGCCCACCGCGCCTGTCGAGCCCTCCGCCTCAAAGTCCCCGCGCCGTGCCGTTTGGATCCGGCCGCTGGGGTTGACCCTGCTCGCGGGCGAAGGCCAGCAGGTCGTCGTCGCCGCGGGCGTGAGCTTCCCGCTCGATGAGCAGCGCGGGCTGGCGCTGGAGCTGAACGTGTCGCGCGGGCTGATGGAGCGCGACAAGAATGTCGGAAGCTCCTTCACGGCGGTCTCGCTCTCGGGAGGGCCAACCTACTCGTCGCGCGGGCTGCTCTCCGGCTTCTTCGTGCAGCCCAAGCTCATCGGGGTGCTGATCAATGACGTCGACTACTTCTACGAGGCCGACGCCATCCAGCATCAGGGCGGCACGGCCTTCCAGCTCAAGGCGGGAGTGGAGGCGGGCTGGCAATTCGTCCTCGGCCCGCTCTACGGGAGCGTCGGCTTGGGACTGAGCGCGGGCCTGGGCTTCAACAACCCCAAGGGCGCGTACACGGGGATGATGCTGGGGCCCGAGATCGCGGGCTACGCCTCGGAGCGCGAGGACGTAGCGCCCGCGCTGGACTTCCAGATCAACCTCCTGCGCCTGGGCGCGGCGTTCTGAAGAAGTGCCCGCCGTCGGACACCTCGGTCCGGCGCGCCGTCTCGGAGACAACCCTCGCGCTCGGGTGCCTTGTCCACCCAGCGCCCCCTCTCTAGCGTCGGGCCCGCCTTTCCTCCCGTCTTCGAGGCGCCCGCGCTCCTATGCGTTCCTCCGCTTTCACCCGGCTGGCCGTGGTGTCCGCTGCCCTGCTCCCGCTGGCCGGCTGCTACGGCCTCATCTCCTCGCGAGGTGGCGGCGAAACCCAGTTCAAGCCACCCCGCCGCATGGAACCCGCGGACGTGGCGCTCCCACCCGGCTACCGCTTGGAGGTGGTGACCACTGGCCTCACCTACCCCACCGGAGTGGCCTTCGATGACGCGGGCACCCCGCACGTCATCGAGGCCGGCTACAGCTACGGCGAGGACTTCACCGAGGCCCGGCTCGTCCGCATCGAGAAGGACGGCCAGCGCACCGTGGTGGCGCGCGGAGACCACCCGCCCTGGACCGGCGTCACCTTCCACCAGGGCGCCTTCTACATCGCCGAGGGCGGACAGAAGGACGGAGGCCGCATCGTCCGGGTGACGCCGGACGGGCAGCTCACTCCGCTCCTCTCGGGCCTGCCGAGCCTGGGAGACCACCACACCAACGGGCCCGCCATCGGCCCGGACGGAGCTCTGTACTTCAGCGTGGGCACGGCGACGAACGCGGGCGTGGTGGGGCCGGACAATGCGCACATGGGTTGGCTCGGCCGCCACCCGAAGTTCCACGACATCCCCTGCCAGGACATCACCCTCAACGGCACCAATTACACCAGCGACAACCCGCTCACGCCGGACCCGGACGACAAGGCCACCACTGGCGCCTACGTCCCCTTCGGCACCCCGACGGAGCGCGGCCAGACCATCGCCGGCCAGGTGCCCTGCTCCGGCGCCATCTTCCGCCTGCCCCCAGGCGCCACCGCGCCGGAGCTGGTGGCGTGGGGCTTCCGCAACCCCTACGGGCTCGCGTTCTCTCCGAGTGGCCGGCTGTACGCCACCGACAACGGCTACGACATGCGCGGCAGCCGTCCGCTCTACGGCGCGCCCGACCTGCTCTGGGAGGTGACGCCCGACACCTGGTACGGCTGGCCCGACTTCTCCGGAGACCGGGCGGTGAGCCAGGAGTGGCACAAGCCTCCCGGCCAGCAGAACGCGCCGAGGGCCCTGCTCCAGCTTCCTCCGACGAGCGCCCCGCCCAAGCCAACGGCGCGCCTCGGAGTTCACTCCTCCTCCAACCGCTTCGACTTCTCACGCAGCCCGGAGTTCGGCCACGTGGGCCACGCCTTCATCGCCCAGTTCGGCGACATGACGCCCAACACGGGCAAGGTGTTCGGCCCGGTGGGCTTCAAGGTGGTGCGCGTGGACGTGGCCACCGGCACCATCCACGACTTCGCGGCCAACCTGGACAAGGGCAGCGGAGGCCCCGCCTCGCGCCTGGGCCGAGCGGGCCTCGAGCGCCCCATGGATGCCCGCTTCGACCCCAGCGGCCGAGCGCTCTACATCGTCGACTTCGGGGTGATGACCCTGGACGGGGAGGGCAACATCCATCCTTATAAGGAGACCGGCGTGCTCTGGCGCGTCACCCGCGCTCCGGAGGGCACATGAGACACCTCGGCGGCCCCGCCGCGCTGCTCGCCGTAGTAGCCCTGGGCACCGCCTGTGGCCAGGCACGACGCGGCGTTCCCTTCGGCCCCCCTCTGCAGCTCACCGAGCAGGAGCAACAGGGCGAGCGGCTCTTCATGGAGCACTGCCACCACTGCCACCCGGGAGGCGCGGCGGGCCTGGGCCCGGCCCTCAACAACAAGCCACTGCCGGGCGCCGCCATGCACCTGCAGATCCGCAAGGGCGTGGGCACCATGCCCGCCTTCCCCGAGGAGCTGCTCTCCAACGCGCAGGTGGACGCGCTCGTCGCCTACCTCAATAAGCTCCAGCAGGAACCGTGAGCTGGGCCATCAGCTCGCTCAGCCGCTCGATGCGCGCATCCCCGTCCAGCCCCAGCCCCACGAAGCGCACGCCCGCGGCCCCGGCCGCGCCCCGGTCGTAGCGCGAGTCGCCCACCATCAGCGCCTCGCCGGCGGCCACGCCCAGCTTCTCCAGCGCGTACAGCACCAGATCCGGCGCGGGCTTCGAGCGCGCCACGAGGTCCGCGCATGCCACGGACTCGAAGCAGTCAGTCAAGCGCGCCGCCTCCAGCAACGTGGCGGCCAGCGGGGACACGGTGTTCGTCACCACCGCGCGCCGCAGGCCCCGCGCCCCCAGCGTCTCCAACAACGGCCGCGCCTCGGGATTCACCCACACGGACTGCGCGTAGCGCGGGAAGTGCTCCACATAGAAGCGGTCCAGCTCGGCCGGAGTACACCGCAGGCCGAAGACGCGCACGTCCGCCTCGGTGCCCTGGCCGAAGGTGGGCTGGAACTCCTCCCGGCTCACGGCGCGGCCGCGGAAATGCTCTCCCGCGGCCGCCACCACGTGCGCCCAGGCCTCCTCGCTCTTGAGGAGCACCCCATCCATGTCGAAGAGGACCGCCCGGAGCACGTCGTCAGGCCTTGGGCGGCTCCTGCGCCGCGCGCTGTGCTTCCACCTGCTTGCGCACATCCTCCATGTCCAGCGCCCGCACCTTGGAGATGAGGTCCTCGAGCGCGGCGGCCGGCAACGCCCCGGCCTGCTCGAACAGGAGGATGCCATCCCGGAACACCATCAGCGTGGGGATGGAGCGAATCTCGAACGCCCCGGCCAGCTCCTGCTGGGCGTCGGTGTCGATCTTCCCGAAGGTGATGTCCGCGTGCTTGCCGGCCGTCTGCTCATAGATGGGGGCGAAGGCCCGGCACGGCCCGCACCACGACGCCCACCAATCGAGCATGACGATGCCCTGCTTGCCCACGGTGTCCTTGAAGTTGTCCTTGCTGATCTCGATCGTCGCCATGTCTGGCCTCGCTCTCGCCTACTTCACGTCCAACAATTCCACCTCGAAGATGAGCGTGGAGTTGGGAGGGATGACGGGCGGAAAGCCGCGCGCGCCGTACCCCAGCTCCGGCGGAATGGTGAGCTTGCGCAACCCGCCCACCTTCATGCCCGCCACGCCCTGGTCCCACCCCTGGATGACCTCACCCGCGCCCAGCTCGAAGGAGAACCCCTGTCGGCGGTCCCGGCTGCTGTCGAACTTGGAGCCATTGGTGAGCGTGCCCACGTAATGCACCGTGACCGTCTTGCCGGCCTTCGCCTCGGCGCCGGTCCCTACCTTCACGTCGTCCACCTGCAAGCCCATCCACGGGCCTCCTGGGAAAAAGGAAGAAGCTTCACCTTAACGCGCCCTGGACGCTCGCGCCGTATTCCCTACCCGAGTGTTCCCTTTTCCATGCTGCCTCCGGCCGGCGCGCGGTAGATACCGGTTGTCCCAGACGGCGCATGTACGCTTGCCCCCCTATGGAGAAGGAGTCGCGGTCATCGCTTCAGAATTGATCCTCATCCTGGTGCTGGTCCTCGCCAACGGCATCTTCGCGGGCGCGGAGATCGCCTTGCTCTCCATCCGGAAGACGCGGCTGCAGGAGCTGGTGGACGCGGGCAGCGGGGCCGCGCGCGCCGTGCTGGCGCTCCGGGACAACCCGGAGCGGTTCCTGGCCACCGTGCAGATTGGCATCACCGTCATCAGCGCCACGGCGGCCGCCTTCGGTGGCGCCTCCATCGCCCTGCGGTTCGCGGCGGTGCTGGAACAGGTGGGCGTCAACCCCCAACATGCCGAGGAGGTGGCCTTCGCGCTGGTCGTCGGGTTCGTCTCCTTCCTGTCCCTGGTGCTGGGCGAGCTGGTGCCCAAGTCCCTGGCGCTGCGGTACGCCGAGCGCTACGCGCTGCTCATCGCCCAGCCGCTGCGGGGCCTCTCCCGGCTGATGAAGCCCGTGGTGTGGTTTCTCACCTTCAGCTCCAACGTCGTGCTGCGCCTGTTCGGAGACCGGACCACCTTCACCGAGTCGCGCCTGTCCGCCGATGAGCTCCAACAACTGGTGGAGGAGGCCGCCAAGACGGGGACGGTGGACCCGCGCACCGGAGACATCGCCTCGCGCGCCTTCGAGATGGCGGAGCTCACGGCGGTGGATGTCATGGTGCCCCGCTCGCGCGTCATCGCGCTGCGCCGCCACGCCTCCACGCAGGAGATTCAGCAGATGCTCCTGGAAGAGGGGCACTCGCGCATGCCCGTCTACGAGGGCACGGTGGACAACATCGTCGGCTATGTCATCGCCAAGGATCTGCTGGGCATGGCCTTCGAGAAGCAGCTGATCGTCCTGGAGGACCTGCTGCGCCCCGCCTACTTCGTCCCGGAGACGACGCGGGCGCTGGATCTGCTGCGCCAGTTGCAAGCGCGGCGCATGCACCTGGCCATCGTGGTGGACGAGCAGGGAGGCATGTCCGGCCTGGCCACCATCGAGGACCTCGTGGAGGAGCTGGTCGGGGAGATCTTCAGTGAGCACGAGACACCTCCCGAGCAACTGCGCCGCGAGGCGGACGGCACCGTGGTGGTCGATGCCATTCTGACCATCCGGGACGTGAACCGCGCGGTGGGCCTGGAGCTGCCCGAGAGCGAGAGCTGGTCCACGGTGGCGGGGTTGTGCATGTCGCTGGCTGGCGCCATCCCCGCCGCGAAGACGCGCCTGAGCCTGGAAGACGGCACCGTGCTGGAGGTGCTCGAGGCCTCTCCCCGGAAGGTGAAGCGCGTGCGCATCCATCCGCCCCCTTCCCCTCCCGCCCCGGCTGAACCCACCTGAGCCGAGCGCGCCCGGCACGCGAAAACGGCGCGGCACCCCGCGTGCTTCCAGGGTGCCGTGCCGTCTGTTTCGCTCGTGCTCGGACTAGAACGTACCGCCGATGTTCAGCGTGCCGCTGTACCGGCCGTTCTCGTTCAGACCGTCATCCACACCCGCGAACTCCTGGTCGAACAGGAAGTTGTAGTTACCGCGCAGGTCGAGGGTGAAGTCGCCCACGTGGGTGCGCAGACCGGCGCCCACCGGCACGTTACCAACCAGGTCATCCCCGAAGCCCGAGGCAGCGGCACCGCGGAAGTTGTAGTCGCTGAAGCCGATGCCGCCCAGCACGTACGGCTGCACCGGAGTGGCCGTCAGACCGAAGGTCAGCGCCGCCTGGCCACCGTTACGGACCAGGTCCGGACCGCTGTCGGCACCCAGCGCCGTGCTATCCAGGTTGTTCACCGCGCCGCTGTAGCCCAGCTCGATGCCCAGCACCTTCGAGGGCTTGATGGCGGCCGTCACACCGTACGAGGGACCGGGGTTGATCTCCGGAGCCAGCGCACCGGTGTAGCCTTCCACACCGCCGCCCACCATCACGGTGAGGCCGCGCATGTTCGTCTTGTCCTCCTTCACCTCTTCGCGCTCCTCGATGGGGGCGAAGGCACCGCTCGGGGCGGCGGGAGGAATCACCGGCTCGGCCGGCGGGGTGATCTCCGGCTCACGGAGCGGCTCGCTCTGCACGCCACTGCCGCCGATGTCGGAGCCGTAGTTGTCGTTCCAGCCACTACCGCCCGTGGCATCGCGCTTCACCGGCTCGCAGCGCAGCATGATGTCTTCGCCGGCCTGTCCGCTGCCGCCGACACCGACGTCCCCGTGGAAGTCCTTGTTGGCATCCAGGGTGGCCTCGCTGCGGGCGCTCACGTCTTCATCGATGCCCGCCTGTCCACTCCCTCCGATGGATGAGTCGACCGGCTCGGTCTCGATGACTGTCAGGCTCTGGTCCTCCACCGCCTGCGAGCCCGTGTCCATGCTCGCCTGCGTGTCTTTCTTCTCGTAGCCCGGTGGGCAGTCCTTGTTGCCACCCGCAAGCGCCACACCGCCGTAGAGGAGCGCCGCGACTGCTCCAACCAGAATCTTCGTCTTCATCCAACCCTCCGTTGTCGATTGACCGACATGAAGGTTGGCCCCGCAGACACCTCCGGCAAGGTTCGCGCCAGGAAGAAGCCAGCGCCAGCGCCCTTGGACGGTGAGCAGCCGGTCGGCCGAGCTGGCCCTACCCGCGCGTCCACTCCGAACCGGTGACCACGGGGATCTGCATCGCGCGCTCGCGGTCGAGGTCCAGGTTGCCGATGTGCAGCGACAGCGGCGACTGCACCCACTTGTAGATGGACTGCAGGAAGAGGCGGACGAACTTCTCCACGTAGCCCTGGAGCCGCGCGGTCTCCACCTCGGGGAACATGGCGGAGAGGGCCTGCACCAGCTCCGCGGGCAGGAGCTTCTCGCCGGCGAAGAGGTAGAAGCACGCATCCAGGATGGGGAAGGGCATCAGCTCCTCCTCGCCCACCTGATTGTGCGCCAGCTCCGGCCCCGCGGGCTTGGACAGCACCTTGCGAATGCCCTCGTAGCCCGTCTTCTCCTGCAGGTAGTCCAGCAGGTACATGACCACCGTCTTCGGCACGTTGGCGATGACGGCCAGGGCACCCATGAGGTCGCCGCCGATGGTGGTGTAGCCCACCGCCTTCTCGCTCATGTTGCCCGTCTGCAGGAACAGGCCGCCGCACGAGTTGGACCAGTTCCACATGCGCTGTGCGCGCAGGCGCGCCTGGATGTTCTGCTCGGTGATGGGGGTGACGGCCTTGTCGCCCAGCATCTGCTTCACGACGGCCAGCTCCCGGTCGAAGGCCTCCTCGATGGGCACCACCTGGAAGGGCACGCCCAGCTCGCGGGCGATCGTCTCCGCCGCCTCGCGCGTGGTGTCGCTGGAGTAGCGGCTGGGCATGTAGAAGGCCTGCAGCAGCGAGCCCGGGTTCTCCGGCCGCACGCGCTTGGCATAGCGGTGGGCGATGAGCAGCGTCAGCAGCGAGTCACGGCCGCCCGACAGCGCAATGCCCAGCACCTTGAAGGCGCGCGTCTTCTCGAAGTAGTCGCCCACGCCCAGCGCCAGCGCGTCCAGCAGATCCTCGCACAGCGCCTCGCGGGCGCTGCGGCGCTGATCCGGCCCGGGCAGGAAGAAGCTGCGGTGCGCAGGCACCGGGTAGGTGAGCTTCTCGCGCTGGCTGCGGAAGGAGGCCGTGCAATCCAGCGTGGGCACCAGCTTGCCGCCGCCGGCCAGCCACGCCTCGCGGTCGCTGCGCCAGGTGGTGTTCTCCGTGCGCAGGCGCATGGTTCGGTCCAGGTCCACCACCGCGGCGGTGTAGCCCTCCTGGAAGCGCGGCGTCTCGACCACGTGCCGGCCGTTCTGGTTCAGGAAGCCGCCGCCGTCGAAGATGATGCCGTCATTGCTGCCCAGCGCGTTGGCGTAGGCGATGGTGCATTGGTGGTCCGCGGCGCGCGTGGCGATGAGCTCCCGGCGCGTGTCCACGAAGCCCAGGCGGAACGGCGAGGCGGACAGGTTCACCACCAGCTCGCCGCCCGAGTAGGTGCGCCGCCGCTGTGGCCCGTCCGCGCTCCAGATGTCCTCGCACACCTCTGGGGCCAGGGTGCCGAAGTCGAAGCGGAACAGGTAGTCGCCCAGCGGCACGCCCCGGTGGACCTCGGCCATGCCCGGATAGCCGCGCGCGTAGGTGCGCACCTCGTAGAAGACGCTGTAGGTGGGCAGCTTCTCCTTGGGCACCAGGCCCAGCACCTTGCCGCCCGCCACCACCGCCGCGCAGTTGAGGCGCAGGCCCTGGTGGGCCACCGCCACGCCCACCACGAAGACGGTGGACAGCGAGGCCGTCTCCTGGGCGAAGCGCTCCAGCTGGGGCCACTGGTGGTCGATGAAGCCCTGCCACTGGACCAGATCCTCGGCCGGGTAGCCGCCGATGAGCTGCTCCTGGAAGAGGGCGACGGTGACGTCCTCGGCCGCCATCTTCCGCGCCAGCGTGAGCGCCCGGTCCACGTTGCGCGAGAAGGCGCCCACGGTCGTATTGGCGCTGGCCAGCCCTACCTTGACGAGCCGCATGGGTGAAAGGTCCCCTTCAGGCCCCGGCGCGCTCCATGCGCCGAAAGGCCGGTGTCATGTCCAGGCGCAGCAAATGCCTGGGACGGGGAGGACGCAAGCCCCTTGGGCGCCCCTGCCCTCAGTTCAGCGGGCCCGCGGGCCGCAGCGGCTGGAGGCGGGCGATGAGCTCACCCACCTCATCGGTCACCTCCTGCAGGCGCTGGCGCACGTCCAGCTCGGCCAGCAACGCCTGGCGCCGCTCCGGCTCGGGGATGATGGCGGCGGCCACCACGTCGGCCAGCGCGCCCCCGTTGGCACGAGCCACCGCAGGCACCAACCCCTCGGAGAAGGAGGGCGGCACCCGGCCTACCAGCTCGAAGACGGCCTGCCGCAGCTGCTCCTCCTCCGGGCCGTGGTACGTCGGGTCCGGCAACAGCTCGACGCGCGCCTCGCGGTACAGGCGGTCCGGCGGCAGCTCGGAGAGCAGCCGCGCGCGGCACACCCCCTGGAGCAGGATGTTGTAGCGCCCGTCCGGCAGCTCGTCGTGCCAGACGATGAGGCCGGCGCACATGAGCGGCTGCATGAGGGGCCGCGCCCCGTAGCGCGACTCCCAGCCCGGCTCGAGCTGGGCGAGCGCCATCACCTTGTCTCCCTCCAGCGCATCGCGTATCAGGTCCCGGTAGCGTGGCTCGAAGATGTGCAGGGGGATGGCGGAGTGAGGGAAGAGCACCGCCGAGGGCAGCGGGAAGACCTTCAGCGAATCCGCGGCCTGGGCTACACGTTCCTGGACTGTCGTCATGGTGCGCACCCTCTCCGTTCCCTTTGTTCATAAGGATGGGTTGCGCTGGTCGCATCCCAATCAGGCGGGCGCTCACCGGCCCGCAGGGCGGTGGAAACCGGCTGTGGTTCCGCTAGGGTGCGCGACCACATGTCGGACATGTCCCCTGCCCCGGCGGCCGCCACCGCCAAGCCCGTGAAGCTCTCCTGGTACCGCCGACTCTACCTGCGGGTAGAGGCCCTGGCCTCCACGAAGCACGCCGTGGCGGCGATGCTGGTGGTGGCCTTCGTCGACGGCTCGTTCTTCCCGGTGCCGCCCTTCGCGCTGCTGGTGCCCATGGTGCTGGCCCAGCCCCAGAAGTGGGTGCGCTACGCCGTGCTGGGCACGGTGGCCAGCCTCTTCGGCGGCTTCTTCGGCTACTGGCTGGGCACCCTCATCAACGCGGGGGCCGTCAGCTTCCTGGAGATCGACCTCAACATGCGCGTGCAGCGCTTCGGCATCGACTCGACGCTGGGCGAGCTGCTGGGTCAGAACTTCTGGGCGCTGGCGCTGCTGTGCTCGGTGCTGCCCACCCCGTTCAAGGTGGTGGCGATCGGCAGCGGCATGGTGGCCGTGCCGCTGGACCGCTTCCTGCTGGCCGCCGTCATCGGCCGCACCGTGCGCTTCTTCCTCGTCGCCGGGGTGATGCGCTTCGCGGGCCCCACGGCCCGCAAGTGGCTGCGCGTGTGATGTCCACGGCCGACCGCCGTGGGTCGGCCCCGTCACACCGGCGGCTTGTCGCCATGTGAGACGAAGGGCACGGGGGCCAGCGCCTCATCGATGGTGGACAGCAGCAGCGAGGGGTGTACCGGCTTCTCCAGCACGGGGTTGCGCACGTGGCGGATGAAGTTGAGCGCCGTCGGCGTACAGGCCCCGCCGGAGATGAACACCAGCCGCCGGGCCAGCTCCGGCACCTCGGTGCTCAGCCGGGCGTAGACATCCATCCCCGTCATGTCCGGCATCTGCAAGTCGCACACGACGGCGTCGAAGCGCTGCCCCGAGGACACCATGCCCAGCGCCTCGCTGCCGCGCGTGGTGACGACCACGTCATGGTGGGGCGAGAGCAGCAGCCGCATGGACAGGGCCAGCCGCGGCTCGTCGTCGATGATGAGGATGCGCCCCCGGCGCGCCCCTTCGACGGGCGACGGCAGTGCGTAGTGGGGGAGCGCCCCCGCCACCGGGGCTGAGGCGGCCGGCAACAGGACGGTGAAGACGGAACCCTTTCCCGATTCGCTGCTCACGAGGACCTCCCCTCCATGGGACCGGACGATCTGCTGGCTGATGGACAACCCCAGCCCGGTCCCTTCTGCGTGGGACTTCGTGGTGAAGAACGGCTCGAAGATATGAGGCAGCACCTCGGGGAGGATGCCCAGGCCGGTGTCCTCCACCCGCACCCGGGCCCTGCCGTCCGGCGCCGTGTCGACGAACACCCGCACCTCGTTGCGCTCCGGACTTCCCTCCGGAATGGCCTGCATCGCGTTGACCAGCAGGTTGACGAGCACCTGCCCCAGCCGCGCCTCGCTGCCCAGCACGTGGGGCACCGCCTCGTAGGACTCGACCAGCCGCGCCCGCTCCCGGAGCAGGTGCCGCGTCATCCGCAGCGCGGGCTTCACCACCTCGCGCAGATCCACCCGGGCGTGCTCCTCGCTTCCCTCCCGGCTGAACATGCGCAGGTCCTGGACGATGCGCCGGATGCGCTCGGTGGCCTCCTGCGCGCCGCGCAGACTGGCCACCGTCTCCGCCTTGAGCCCCATGTCCCGGCTTAAGCCCCGCAACGCCGTCTCCAGGTTCAGCCCCAGGTAGGCCAGCGGGTTGTTGATTTCATGGCCCACCCCGGCGGCGAGCATGCCCACCGTGGCCACGCGCTCTGCGGCCAGCAGGCGCGCCCGCAGCTCCTCGGTGGCCGTGACGTCGCGGTGGATGGAGACCAGGTGGGTCACCGCCCCGCCCCCATCCCGCACCGGAGAGTGCTGCAGCTCGCTGCGCACCCAGGTGCCATCGGGGCGCGTGAGCAGCACCTCGCCGCGGAAGGGCCCCGCCTCGCGCAGGGACGCATCCAGGCGCTCGTGCGTCTCCGGGTCCAGCTTGCCGAAATGCTCGCTGGGCGAGCGCCCCACCAGGGCCTCGAGCGGGCGCCCCACCATGGAGCGGAAGGCCTCGTTGGCGAAGGCGACGCGAGGGCCCTCGGGCGACACCTCGCTGATGACGACGCCTTCGCTCACCCCGCGTACGGCGGTGGCCAGCAACTCCAACCGCGCCAGGGCGCTGTGGCGCTCGGCGCTCACGGCCGCCAGCAGCAGACCGGTGACGGCGTTGATGGCGACGATGAGCTGCACGAGCAGCAGCGCCGTCGGCAGGGACTCCTGGGCGAAAGGGCCCAGCCCGCTCACCGTGGCCAGCACGGACAGCACGGTGATGAGCAGGGTGGTGAACGCCGTGCCCCGGGTGCTGAAACGCAGCGCCGCCCACACGACCAGCGGGAAGAAGAAGAGCGTCTCCAGGTACGCGAAGGGCAGGCGCACCGCCCCGTCGAGGAACACCTCCGCGCAGACCAGGAGGATGGCCACCGCGAGGGCCACGGCCTCCCAGCGCCGCTCCAGGGGCCGCACCGGCCGCAGCAGCAGCACGGGCGCCACGACGATGACGCCCAGCGCGTCCCCACCCCACCACACCCCCGCCGTCCTCCAGAACTGCTCCCACGGCACCGAGCCCAGCAGGCAGGTGCTCGCGGTGCCTATCAAGGCGCTGACCTGCGTACACAGCAGGGCGCCGCCCACGATGAGCGCGACGACGTCCTGCAGGCGCCTCAGCGAGACCGAGACGCCCAGCCGCCGCAGCAACAGTGCGCCCAGCACCGCCGCCAGGGTGTTGCCCGTGGCAACGCCCACGCCGGTGAACAGGGTGTCGCCATTCACCAGGGCGCACAGCACGGCCCCCAGGAAGATGCCCGGCCAGCGAGACACTCCCAGCACCATCAACGCGGCGAGCGCCACGCCCGAAGCGGGCCAGACAGGGCTGGAGTTCTTGTGGAAGATGGTGAACTGCAGGCCCGCCCACGCGACGGCCAGATACACGCCCGCCAGCGCGAGCATCGTCAGGATGCCGCGGACGTCGTACGCCCAGTGCGTGCGCTCAGGCAGACGAATGGTGTGCCCCCCCACACCTGCCCATGGCCTTCAGGACAGGTGTATGGGGCGCATCGTACCCGGGCGCTCGGCCGTGGCCAACCGTCCCTGGGGGCAACGCCCTCCAGTGCTGACCTGATGACGGTTGCAATGGCCCAAAGGGTATTGCGTAGGGACAAGTAACAAGGAGGCAAAGAAGACGATGTCGCGACCTGGTGCCGCTGCGCTGTTGTCGTTCCTCATCCCTGGGGTGGGGCAGATCTACAACGGAGACATTCTGCGCGGGGTCTTCTGGCTCATCATCACCCCGGGCTTCTGGGTGGGCACCGGCGGCCTGTTGGGCTGGGTGTGCCACATCATCGCCGCCGCCACCGCCTACAACCGGGCGGAGGACAAGGAGCGCGCCCGCCTGCCTGCCTGGCGGACAGAGGTCTCCTAACCTCGCGCCGCGCGAAGCGCCGCCAGCAGCTCCTCGGAGGTGCTGGCGAGCGCGCGCGCCCCATGGGCCCGCAGCTCCTCGGCGCCGCGGAACCCCCACGTCACGCCAACGCCGTACATGCCGGCGTTGCGCGCGGTGTCCATGTCCACCGACGTGTCTCCCACGAAGGCGCAGTCGGTGGGCGCCACGCCCAGCTCCGCGGCCAGCCCCAGCGCGGCCGTGGGGTCGGGCTTTCGAGGCACCCCGGGCCGCTCGCCGTACACGGCCGCGAAGGGGATGCCCGGCAGCAGCCCCTCCACCAGGCGCCGGGTGAAGGCATCCGACTTGTTGCTCAGCACCGCGAGCCGCACCCCTTCTGCGGCCAGCTGCGAGAGCACGGCGGGTACCCCCGGAAACACGTACGTCTGATCAAAGAGGTGCTCGGCGTAGAAGGCGCGGTACCCGTCCAGCACCGAGGCGTGCAGCGCCTCCTGCCCTCCGGGGAGGGCCTTGCGCACCAGCTGAATCACCCCTTCGCCCACATAGTGGCGGTAGTCGGCGGTGGGGTGGGTGGGCAGTCCGTGCTGGGAGAGCGAGTGGTTCATCGCCGTGGCGATATCCGCCAGCGAGTCCACCAACGTCCCGTCCAAGTCGAAGATGGCGGCGCGCAGGGGCATGCCTCTCCTCAAACACGAACGCCCCGGCCAGACAAGGCCGAGGCGCTCGAGCGACTCGTGGGAGTCCTGAAGAGGAAGCGGGCGACTACGGGGTGGCCGCCGCGCTCGCCGGAGGCGCCGCGCCGCTGTCACCGCCCTTGGTGAGCACCGCGAAGTTGATGTTGTTGTAGCCGGCCGTGGCGCAGCTGAACATCACCCGCTTGATGATCTTGAACTCCACCTCGCGGTGGGCCTGGATGTTCACGTCGCCCTTGAAGGCGTTGGCCTCGCCGCCGGCCATGGCGTGAAGATCCTCGAACTGCTTCTTCATGTCCCGCAGCTTCTCTTCCAGCGCGGGGATGTTGAGGTACTCGTCCTTCACCAGGTCTTCCACCCGGCCGACGATGTTGCCGGAGATGGACACCTGGTCGTTGGAGACCAGCACCACCGGGTGCATCTCCACTTCCTTGACGTTGACAGCCTCGGGCAGCTGGATGTCCTTGGTCATCATCAGCACCTCGCCCGTCGCGGAGAAGTTCGCGATCAGGAAGAGCACGATGATGATGAACATGTCGACCAGCGGGGTGATGAGCAGGTCCGAGAACGTGCTCTTCTTGCCGTGGTGGCCGTGGCCGAACACCTTCGAGTGCTCGAGCCGCTTGCCGTACCGCTTGCCGGGAACCTTGATGGCCATGGCGTTCTAACCTTGAGTCCTTGCGTGAAGGGCGTTCAGCCCGCTGCCATCACGGAGATTTGCGGCAGCCCCGAGCCCATGCACTCGTCGATGATGCGCACCAGCACGTCGTAGCGCACCTTGTCGTCGGTCTGCAGAGTGATTGCCGCCGTGTCCGGGAACTGCTCCTTGAGCTGCTTGAAGCGCTCATTGAGCTTCACCAGATCCAGCTTGCCGTTGGCGCCGCGCGTGAGCGGAATCGGCTCGAAGGTGCTCTGATCGGCGGTCAGCCGCAGCTCCTCCGGCGTGATGGCCAGCGTGAGGGTGACCGTCTTGCTCTTGTCTTCCTCTTGCTGGGTGTCCTCCGCGGCGGGACCTCCGGCTTGAGAAACCTGGAGCCGGCCGATCTGCGTCCAGACGGCGGTCATGATCAGAAAGCTGATGGTCACGGCCATCAGGTCGATGAAGGGGACCAGGTTGATGGCGGTGTCGAGCGGCTTCTTGCCACCCTTCCCACCGTTCCCTAGGTCCATTCCGCCGGCCATGGCAACCTCCGCGCTGCGCTACGTTCGAAGAAGAAAAAGACAGAAAAGACGACGGGCGCTGCTGTCCGTCCAGTGCTCCAGACAGCGCGCCCGGGTTCCAGGTTCCCGAACTACTCCTCGGCGCCGTGAGACGACGTCGGGATGTTCAGGTTCTTGAACTTGTCGCGGTTGTTGACGATGAGGTTGAGCACCGAGACGCTCGTCTCATTGATGTCGTTGATGAGCCCCTGGGTGCGGCCCATCAGCACCGAGAAGGCCACCAGCGCCGGGATGGCCGTCAGCAGCCCGAAGCCCGTGCAGTTCATGGCTTCCGAGATACCGTTGGCGAGAATCGTCGCCTTGTCGGCCGGGTTCACGTTGGCCACGGCTTCGAAGCAGGAGATCAGACCCGACACCGTTCCGAGCAGACCGGCGAGCATCGCCGCGTTGCCGAGCATGGCCAGGTAGCCGGTGCGCGCCTCGAGCTTCGGCGTCTCACGCAGCGAGGCCTCGTCCAGGGCCGCCTGGACCTCATCCTGGCCCTTGGGAACGTTCATCAGGCCCGCCTTGATGACGTTGGTCAGCGGGGTGGACTTCTGGCCGGCCACGTAGTTGATGGCCTTGTCCAGGTCACCGGCGTAGATGTGCTTCTTGAGCCCACGCAGGAAGCCCTCCTTGTTGATGGAGGACATGAAGAAGAGCACCACGGCGCGCTCGATCATGATGGCCAGGGCGATGAGGCCGCACACGGCGATGGGGTACATACCCCACTGACCCGCCTCCCAGCGCATGGCGAGTTCTTCCATCAAGCTGCGCTGCGGACCGCCCGTGTTGGCCAGAACGGACAGATTCGTCAAAAACCCCAGGTTCATCGAGTGTTGCCTCCGCTAGGCGGGCCCGGAATGGGTGGGCCGCTCCAGAACCGATGTCCCCGCGGGCGTACCACTACCCCGCCAAGAACTTCAGTCTTGGATGTTGAAAACGATGGGCCGGACTTTAGGAACGGCACCCCTGAGTGTCAAGGCAGGCACCCTCGTTAGCTATTGAAATCTCATGGGAATTTTGCGTGCGGACCAGGGCTTGGCACCCCGCAACGTGAGCAGGCGAACACCCCATGTGGTGCCAGGTCGTAAGCTTGGGAACACCCAGGGCTCGTGGTAAGCGCGCGCGCATGTCGAGGAAGCGGATTGGTGAAATCCTCCTGGAGCGCGGCGCGATCACCCCGGAGCAGCTGGAGGCGGGGCTGGTGGCCCAGAGGCAGACCCAGCAGCGGCTGGGGGCGACGCTGGTGGCCCAGGGTGCGATCACGGAAGCCGTGCTCGTGCAGGCGGTGAGTGAAGCACTGGGCATACCCGTGGTGGATCTGACGGCCGTCAGCCCCGACTGGGCGGCGGTACACCTGGTGCGAGCGCGCTCGTGCGAGCAGCACGAGATGTTCCCCTATGCGCTGGAGAGCGTGGGGGGGCGCCGGCAGCTGGTGGTGGCCATGGCGGACCCGCTCAACCGGCCCGCGGTGGAGGAGATTGAATTCACCACGGGGCTGAAGGTGAGCCCGCGCGTGGCGGCGCTGTCTGCTGTCCGCACTGCGATCCTGCGCTACTACCACAAGGTGACACCGACCCCCGCGGCTGGGGCCTCCAAGCCGGCCGCGACGGCCTCCAGGCCGGCCACACGGGCAGCCTCGCAGCGTCCGGCCGCTCCGGCCTCGGCGTCCAAGGCCCGTCCCCCCCAGGACGACGACGAAGAGGTGATTGTCGGCGAGGAGCTGCCGCCGGGAGAGACGACCCAGCGCACGCAGCTGGCGGAGCTCATCCGCAAGCGCGAGGAGCAGCGCCGGCAGAAGCGGGGCCAGGGCGAGGCCAAGGCCCAAGCGGCCGCCGGTGGCTCGGGCGTGCTGGACGACCTGGACTACCTCTTCGGCGGGCTGCGCGAGGAGCCGGACCGGGTGGAGCAGCTGGAGCGCAAGTTCTGGGCGCTCATGCGCATCATGGCGCGTAAGGGGCTGCTCTCGAACGAGGAGTTCGCCCGCGAGCTGGACGACGACAAAGAGGGCTAAGGACGAGGGCTAAGGACGAGGGCTGAGAACGAGGCCTGAGGCGAGTCCCGCGCGGGCCTACGACTCGACCAGCGGCAGGCGCAGGGTGAAGGCCGTGCCCTGCCCCACCTGGCTGCTCACGGTGATGCGGCCACCGTGGCTCTCGACGATGCCCTGGACGATGGAGAGCCCCAGGCCGGTGCCCTTGCCCTCCTCCTTGGTGGTGAAGAAGGGATCGAAGATGCGGCTCAGGTGCTTGGGTTCGATTCCCGAGCCCGTGTCGCGCACCTCCACCACCGCCTCCTGACCGTCGCGCCGGGTGACGAGCGTCACCTTTCCGCCGGGGGACATGGCGTGGCAGGCGTTGGTGATGAGGTTGACGAAGACCTGCACCAGGTTGGCGCGCACGGCGGAGATGGGCGGCAGCTCCGCGTACTCGCGCTGCACGCTGGCCTTGGCGTTGGACACCACGTGCTCGCAGAAGCCCACCGCCTGGTCGACGATGGCGTTGAGCTGCACCCGCTCGGGCCGGTCCTTGGCGGGCCGCGCGTAGGAGACGAGGTCCTTGGTGAAGCGGAGGATGCGCTGGCTGTTCTCGAGGATCTTCCGCAGCTTGTCCACGTCGGCGGGCACGGCGTCCTGGCGTGACTGCGCCTTGATGAGCAGCGCCTCGCTGTAGGCGGACACGGCCGTCATGGGGTTGTTGATCTCATGCACCACGCTGGCGGCGAGCTGGCCGATGGAGGCCAGCTTCTCGGCGTGGATGATGCGCTTCTCCAGCTCCTTGATGACGGTGATGTCCTGGCCGATGGCGATGACGCCCTCCACCTCGCCCAGGGGCGTGCGCATCGAGGAGGTGGCGAAGGAGACGCGCACCTCGCCCTCCTTGGAGCGCAGCCGTGTCTCGAAGTTGTTGACCGCCTCGCCCCGGATGGCGGAGGCGAACACGGAGCCCAGGCGCAGCTGCTCGTCCTCGGGGATGAAGGCGAACACGTCCCTGCCCAGCACCTCCTCCTTGGAGAAGCCGGTGAGGGCGCTGAGGGCCTGATTGAAGACGACCACCTGCTTCTCGCGGTTGGCCACGAGGATGAGGGCGTTGGCTTTCTCCAGCAGCTCCTCGAGGTACTTGCGCACGAACGTCAGCTCATCGATGAGCTTGGCGTTGCGCACGGCGACCGCCACCTGGTTGGCGAGCTGCAAGAGCACCCGCTCGTCGTGGGCGACGTCCGCCTCCAGCCCCTCGGGGTACTCCATGTTGATGGCGCCGAAGAGCTGGCCGCTGGCCACCAGCGGAGCGCTCACGCCCAGGGTGCTGCCATTGAAGATGAGGGGCACCTCGCGCGAGACGACGACGCGGTCAGCGGGCAGCGCGTCCGGGTCCAGGTGCGTCTTGACCACGGCGCTCTGCTTGAGGACGAGCGGCTCGTGCGCGCCCTCTTTCAGCCTGCCTTCGGCGTAGAGGGAGGTGAGGCCGCCCGTGCGCGCATCGACGATGCGGATGCAGAAGGCGCGCTGGGGGAAGAGCTCCTTGACTCCGCGAGCCACGGCCGCGACCAGTTCCTCCTCGCCTGTGGCCTCCGCCACGCTGCGGCTCAGGTCCAGCAGCACGCCCTCGGTGCGGGCCTGCTCCAGCAGCGCGCGCTCGGCCATCATCAGCCGGCCCGGCTCCATGCGCCCGCGCACCACCACCGTGTCACCGCGCCGCGCCAGCGTCACCAGCACGCAGCGCAGGTCCGGCAGGGACACCTCCACGTCCGAGTTCTCACCCTCGCGCGGCGACAGCCCCGCGTCCTGGGAGAGCGTCGCCACCACTCCGGCCACGAGGCCCTCGGGGGTGGTGTCCTGGGCGGAGCAGAAGCGGATGAAGGGCGGGTTGGCGGCCAGCAGCCGCAGCGTGCCGTCACACAGGGCGAGCGGCTCGTCGAGCACCTCGAAGAGGGCTTGGAATGCCTCCGGGGTCGGGCCGCCGGAGATGCGCAGCACGCGGGAGTCACTCTTCATGGGAGGATGCCTTGTCGAGGTCGAGGATGCGCTGCGTACCCATGTAGGCCTTGGTCTCGTAGCGGGTGATCTTCCCGATTTTCCGGACGATCTCCGCCATGCGCTCGGCCTCGCGATAGATGATGTCCACGGGCTTGAACGCGAAATCCTCGGGCTTGAGCTTGCGCTTGAGCAGCTCGGCGTAGCCCATCACCGAGGTGAGCGGTTGGTTGAGCTCATGAGCGGCGGTGCCGGCCAGGGCGACGATGACGGCGCTCTTCTCACTCTCCTCCAGCCGCGTCTCCACGTCCGACAGCTTGCGCTCCAGCTGCATGCGGTCGCGCAGGTCGGTGAAGATGCCCACGGAGGCCGACTCGCGGCCGCCCTCATAGAGGATGGAGGCCGTCATGTTCACCGGCACCGAATCGCCGCTGCGGTGGATGAGCTCCTGGCGCATGACGGACAGCCGCCCGCGCCCGCCGAAGTCCGGGCTGCGCAGCTGGGCCATGATGCGCCGGGCGACGCCGGGCGGGTAGACCTGCTGCACGGTCATCCCCGCCAGGGCCTCCTGGGCGGTGTAGCCCAGAATGGCCTCGGCCCCCTTGTTGAAGAGGATGATCTTGCCCTGCATGTCCGCGGCGATGATGGCGTCCACGGACGAGTCGATGAGCCGCTCGAGGAAGTCCTTGGTGTGGCTCAGCTCGTTGGCCAGGCGGCGCGCGTGCGTCACATCCCGGAACGAGAGGATGGTGGCCAGGCTGCCGTTGTGCAGGGGCGCGGCCGACAGCGAGAGCGTCAGGTGCCGGCCTCCCACCGTCTGCACCGCCACGTCCACGTTGGAGCGCGTCTCGCCGCGCCCAGCGGCGGCCACCAGCTCCATCAGCACCCCGTCGTCCACCGTCTGGAGCAGCTGCAGCAGGTGGCGCCCGCGCGCCTGCTCGGCGGGAGAATCCAGCAGCGTGGCGCCCGCGGGGTTGAGGCTGAGCACGCACGCCTTGTCATCGAGGATGGCCACGCCCTCGCCCACGTTGGCGAAGAAGAGGTGGTAGGTGCGCAGCGCGGCGGCCTGCTCCTCGGCGGCGATGCGCGCCGTCTTCTCGCGCTCGGTCTGCCCGCGCACCGTCTCGATCATCGAGGCGTTGCGCAGGGCGATGGCGGTGGCATGTGCCACCGTGGTGAGGAAGTCGATCTCCCGCGCGGTGAAGGTGCGCCGGCGCCCGGAGGCGCGCACCAGCAGCACGCCGCGCACCTGGCCGCGGATGGGCATGGGGAGCGCGGCGATGGCGTGGATGCCCTGGGCGGCCACCGCACCCTGCACCCCCTCCAGGAGCGGGTGGTTGGGGGCGTTCTCCACCACCAGGGGCCGGGCGGTGCGCGCCACCTCGCGGATCTCCGGGTAGCGCGCCAGCTCGATGCGCCGATCCTTGAGCGCGGGGTCGTCACTGGAGGCGACGATGACGCCCTCCTGCGCATCCGAGTCCAACATCACCAGCGAGGCGCGGGAGATGTCGAGCTGGAGGGCCAGGCGGCGCGTCACGTCATGCAGCAGGGCCTCCACGTCGAGGCTCTCGGCGTAGTCGGCGGTGAGCTCCAGCAGCAGCGAGAGGTCCTTCTGGAGCTGGGCCTGCTCCTCGCGCTCGCTGTAGCGCTCGGCCAGGCGGTGGAGGCGGTAGGCCAGCTCGTGCGGCACGGCGCTGGTGAGCACGTCGTCCGGCTTGAGGGGCTCCAGCGAGGCGAAGGCATCCTCGCCGGGGTCCACCAGCGCCAGCAGCAGCGCGCGCGAGGCGTTGCCACCGGCGAGGACCGCCGCGAGCGCCGGGCCGCTGCCCGCGGCGGTGAGGTCCGCCAGGATGATGGCGGCCTCGGCCGGATTGTCCATCACCCGCAGGCCGACCCGCGCCGCGGCACGCACGAGCGGCTCGCGGGCGGGCGAGTCCGGAGGCACCAGGGTAACGCCGAGGGCGATTTCGGGGGACGACACGAAGCAGCAGGCTCCAGATGGGGGCGCCTGAGTCTACACGTGAGCGTGGCTCAGGGGCAGCCCGCCTCGCGTGCCCCCAGGTCTGGAGCCGTCCCACAGAAGGGAAGCCCCAGTGCTACACCCGTGTCGCGCGCCGCCGAGTCCGGCCCCGGGGTGAAGTCGGCGTTGGCGACATTCGAAAAGCCGGGGGAGCGCTCCACCGAGCGCCGGTCCAGCCCTGTCTTCGTCCTCCACTCGGACAGGCCCATCTCCACCCCATCCAGGCGGAAGCGCGCCGCGCTCGCCTCTCGGTAGACGAGGTTGCTGTCCACCACCGCGCCGCTCCGGCCGGGCCCCGCGCGCAGCGCCTGGCCGCAGCCCGCCAGGATGTTGTTGCGCGCATCCAATCCCTGCGAGGGGCCGGTGTCCCCGCCGCCGAAGTAGAAGCAGGCGCCGGGCATGTTCCAGACGGTGTTGTGCTGCACCTTCACATCCGTGGAGGTGTCCACGCGGATGCCGACGCCGTCATTGTCATTGGCGTTGTAGCCGTCCAGCACGAGGTTGCGGCGCAGGACGATGCGGGTGGGAGGCGCGCCGACGCGCACCCCGCCCACGCTGATGCCGCGCCCGTTGTCGCGCAGCACGTTCTCCTCCAGGGTGACGTCCTTGGCGGACAGGTGGACCACCACGCCCTCTCCGCCCGAGGAGGAGGAGCGCCGGTGTCCCCAAATGGTGTTGCGGCGCAGCACCACCTTCGTACAGGTCTTGATGTCCACGCCGTTCTCCCGGTTCTCGTGCAGCTCGTTGTCCTCGAGCAGCAGGTTGTCGAACGGGGTGCCGGAGAGGGTGGCCCCGCCTTCCGGCCCGATGCACTGCACGCCATCGCCGGAGTTGTGGTGGATGTCATTGCCGCGCACCACCACGTTGCGCGCCGTCGTCTGGACGATGACGCCGTGGCTGTCGTCGCCAGACTTCTGGAAGTGGTGGATCTCGTTGTTCTCGATGAGCACGTCGCTCGCGTACTCGGCGACATCGACGCCGGCCCCCGCGGTGCCGTTCTTCAGCGTGCTGTTCCGGAGCACGCCATGGTGCGCGCCCTGCGTGCGCCACAGCGCCGCGAAGGCTCGGTCGCCCGCCACGTCCACGGTGAGCCCGTCGATGCGCCAGTACGCGCCCCGCACCTCGATCATCGGCGTGGAGCTGCCCGTGCCTCCCTTCAGGGTGGGCACAGCGCCCGGGGCGGCCTTCAACGTCAGGGGCTTCGAGGCGGAGCCGCCCCGCTCCTCCAGGCGCAGCCGCTCGGTGTACGTGCCGGAGGCGAGGAAGATGGCCTCGCCGGGCCGCACCAGGGAGAGCGCCTTGGCCAGGGTCCGGAAGGGTCGCGTCTGAGAGCCCTCCGCCGTGTCACTGCCCCCCGGAGCGACCCAGAAGATGCGGGAGAACTCCGGCGCGGGCGGCGGGGTTGGCGCGGGCGGAGGCGTGGCAGGTGGGGCCGGAGCGGGGACCGGCTGGGAGGGTGCCTGCGGCGGGGGCGTGGGCTCGGGCGCGGGAGGCGAGGGCTCAGGCGTCGGAGGCGTCACCCCGGGGCTAGAAGGCTCCGCGGGCGGGGTAGCGGTGCCTTCGTTCTGGGAAGGCGCCGAGGCGCCCGGGAGGTTCGAACGAGGAAGGTCCTCGTGCTGGGTCATGTCGGCTCGCCCACAGGCGAGCAAGGAGAGGGTGACAGCACTACCGAGCGCCGCGAGGGCCGACCTGATGCGCATCCAGACTCCGGGTGTGGGTTCAGGCGAAGGGGTTCGCCGTGCGTCGGCCGCCGGACAAGGCAGGCGCGCTGATCATTCCCCCTCCCCTGGGCAAGCCCTGCCTGCCAGGCCGCTGGGGAAGAGAGCGGCTGACACGATTCCGCGAGGTTGGCGCCCCGGGTCGCGTGAAAATGGATGCACCCTTCGTGGGCCTGTGTAAGAGCATGGCGCCGCGCGCACCGCGCCGGTTTCACCTGGAGTCCTCGTGGAGATCTTCAAGGAATTCACCTTCGAGGCGGCCCATCGGCTGCCCAATGTTCCCCCGGGGCACAAGTGCAGCCGGCTGCACGGGCACAGCTATCGTGTGGAGATCCACGTGCGTGGGCCCGTGGGCGAGCGCTCCGGGTGGATCATGGACTTCGCGGACCTGAAGGAGGCCTTCTCCCCGCTCCACGCGAAGCTGGACCACTACTACCTCAACGAGGTGGAGGGCCTGGAGAACCCCACCAGCGAGAACCTGGCGCGGTGGATCTGGCGGAGGCTGCGCCCCACCCTGCCCCTGCTGCACCGCGTGGTGGTGCGAGAGACCTGCACCAGCGGTTGCCGCTACGAGGGCGAGGACGAGTAGCGCTTAGGGGCTGTCGGCGAGGGGCTCGCCGTTGTTGCCCAGCAGCACGGGCTTCATCCCCAGCCAGCGCTGCACCAGCGCGTGGACGGCATAGATGAGGGGCGTGAGCCCCACGGCCACCAGCAGCTTCACCGCGTAGGAGGTGGTGACGATGCCGAGGATGCCCTCGAGGGGCACCACGCCCCACCACGCGATGAGCTGGAACACCACGGTGTCGACGAGCTGGGACACCACCGTGGAGCCCGTGGCGCGCAGCCACAGTTGCCGGTTGTGCGTGAGCCGCTTGAGCAGGTGGAAGAGGGCGATGTCGCTGAACTGGCCGATGAGGTAGGCGACCATCGAGGCCATCAGGATGCGCTGAGAGCCTCCGAAGACGTTGTTGAACGAGCCCTCGACGGTGCCCCGGTAGTCCGGAGCGCGGGTGAAGGGCGCCCAGTCCAGCCCCATCGCCAGATAGATGAAGGTGAAGGCGAACAGCGCCATCGCCAGGCCCAGCCAGGTGACGAAGCGGGCGGTCTGCTTGCCGTAGAACTCGTTGAGGGTGTCGGTGAGGACGAACGTCACCGGGAAGAGCAGGATGCCCACCGACATCACCGAGACGATGGGTCCCAGATGTACCTCGAAGAGCTTCACCCCGATGATGTCCCCCACCACGAGCGCGGTGCAGAACACCCCGGCGAGCACCACGAAGAGCCGAGAGCGGTTGTCCAGCTTCATCCCTGATCCTTGAGGAGGAGGCGGCGCGTCTTACCACTTCTCGAGCGCTGAAACGAAAAGCGCCAGGGACCCGAGGTCCCCAGCGCTTGCTTGCTTCCAGCTATCGCTGACTTCAGTTCCAGCGGCTGGCCGGGGCGCCCCACCCGGAGCCCGAGTGCCGCTGCCAGGGAGCGGAGACCCACACCCACTGCTCCACCGTCTCGTAGCGGCCTTCCACCCAGCGCTGGTCATAGTAGCCGCCCGTGCACTTCGTCACGGCGCGGCGGGGACGGTAGCGGCAGTCCTGCGGCACCCACACCTGCTCGTAGCGACCGGGGACCCACTGCTGCGTGAGGCGGAGCTCGTAGCGGCCCTGCTCGTTCTGCGGAGGCGCCGGCTGCGGACCATGGTGGCAGTTGCCGGTGTGGATGTGGACCTCGAAGCGGCCCCGGCGATCCCTGCGGTCGTGCCGGTCATGCCGGTCGTGCCGGTCACGGCGATCGTCGTACCGGCCATGGTCGTCGCGGCCGTCGTAATAGGAGGGCTGGTCATGGCCCCCGTGAAATGCCTGGGCCTCGGGGGCGGCGGTGAGGTTCTGCTGGGTGTTCACCTGGGTGTCCTGCGCCATCGCCGTGGAGCCGAGGAGCAGTGCGCTGAGAGCCAGGGAGAAGATGCCGGTCTTGAGGGCCATTTTCGAGTTCCTCCGTCGTAGTGCCCTTTCTGACGGGGGAGTCCCCAAAAGATTCATTCCCAACGGGCCGACCCGCTCCCAGGGAGGGGGAGGCCGCTACTCTTCGGAAATGTCGGGGGTTTTTGGCTCAGCGGGGGGCCACCTCGGCGCAGGTGAGGCCCTCCTCGGGGGCGCAATTCTGGCCGATCAGGCAGCCGCCCGCGCCGTTGAAGTCCACGCAGCGCACGGGCCGGCAGTCCGTGTCCGTCACGCAAGGCTTGCGGCTCAGCGTGCATGCGCCCTGGCTGCAGGTGCCCTGCGCACAGTCAGTGTCCCGTTGGCACGAGCAGTAGCCCAGCACGTCGCCCTCGGCCACGTCACAACGCCCCGCGCACGCGCCCACCTCCTGTCCTGTCTCCTTCACGCAGCGCCCGCCGCGCTGGCAGTCCGTGTCCGCGCGGCATGGGAGCGACGGGTCCGCCGGGCACTCGGCGTCGGCACGGCAGCGCGAGCGGCTGTAGGCCACCACCACGTCCGCGCACTGGTAGCCGTTCGGACAGCCCTGCCCCTCCGAGCAGTCCACCCCGCAGAAGGCGCTCCCTCCGGGGGCCGTCTCCACCAGGCAGTAGTTGGCTCCGCGCCCGCAGACCTGGATGCCTCCGCCGTAGTTGCAGCTCGCGCAGTAGGGCCGGCGCACCGGGTCCGCGTCGCTGTAGCAGAGCGCGCGGGGCTCTGCCGTCGGAGTGCCGCAGCGCTCACCGAAGGCACAGTCGCCGTCCTCCGCGCAGAAGGCCGCGTCACACACGCCCAGCGCGCATGCGGCTCGGCCCTCCGGGTCCGTGGCCTCGCAGAGACAGGGCGCGTCTCCGCAGCGGCAGGAGGCCGAGGGACAGTCTCCCGCGCTCCGGCACCCCTGCACGCAGAGAGCGCGTGAGGCGTCACACACCTCTCCTATCGGGCAGTGCAGGTCCGTGGCGCAGCGCCCGCGCTGGAGACAGGTGCCTGTCGTGGTGTCACAGAAGAGGGTCGGGTCCGCGCAGTCCGCGTTCTTCTCACAGCCGGCGCGGGGTTGGCAGAAGCCCGCCGCGTTGCACAGCTCGCCAGCGGCACAGGCCGCGTCGGTGCGGCAGAGGCATGCCCCCTCGGAGCAGCGGTACGCCTCCGCGAGAGCGCCGCAGTCGGAGGGCTCACGGCACTCCAAGTCCGTGCGTGTCTCGGAACAGCCAGCGAGCAGGAGCAGGAGCGCGAGGAGCAGGAGACGATTCACGGTTCGAGCAACTCCGAGCGAGCCAGCGCATACGCCGTCCACGCGGCGGGAGACAGCGCGTCATAGGTCCACTGGTCATATTGGAAGCGGGGTACCCGGCTGCTCGTCAGCTCCGCCCGCAGCACGGCGCCCTCGGGCAGGGTGGCGCGCAGCACCTCCAGCGCTGGCGCGGGCATGGACACCTGGGTCTGCCCGCCGGGCATCACCACCGTCCAGCGGGGCCCTCCCGTGGGGCCTGTCTCCGAGAGAACCAACCGCCGCACGTCCGATGGGGCGGCTCCCTCCTCGTGCCAGGCCACCGTGCCCGCGAAGCGCTCGCCTCGCGCCGGCGTGGTGAAGGTGGCCAGGGGCAGCATCGGCCCGAGCGTCACCCCGGCAGCCAGCGCTCCCGGTTGCCGGTGGTAGAGCAGGCTCTGGGGGTACGCGGTGGTGCCTCGCAGCAGATCGAGGAAGAGGAAGCTCGCGCCGTCGAGCCTCGGGAAGTGCGGGAAGGACAGGCTCGGGCCGGGGCCTTCAATAGAGGAGACGAGCCGCGTGCCCGCGTTCCAGTTGTGCGGATGGGGAATGAACCCCTCCGCGCCCAGCTCCAACCATGCATACACCTGGTGCAGCGCGGGAACTCCGCTGACCTCGAGCGGTCCTTCCACGGTGAGCGGCACGGTGACGTCCAGGTGCATGTCGAGCACCACGTCCTGGCCCTCCGCGACCCGGGTGTTGGAAGCGGCGACACCACGGCGGATGCCGAGCAGGTAGGGCGCGAAGTCCGTGCCCTTCACCACGCCCAGCATCGCGTACACGGCACGCAGACCCGGCCGGGCATGCACTCGGAAGGAGGCCCCCTCCTGGCGCAGCCTCCATGTGTCAGCGGTTCGGTCCCCCGCGCTCCCGAACGGCGGCCCACCCGTGGGACTCGCCTGGGCGACGAAGACGCGCGCCTCCAGCGCCTCGTCCGGCATGAGCGGCCTTGGCGGCTTGAAGCCTCGGATGCGTCCGGTGATGACGGCCGTGGGAGGAACCGGGGGATCGCCTGGATTGGGTTCGCTGCCCACGCGGCGAAGGAAGACGGTGAGGTTCTCGGCTCGAAGCCCTGTCACCGTCATGGCGTCGTAGCCCTCCTTGAAGGCTGTCACCATCTGCGCGCCCGCGAGTCGGGAGTCCGAGAACGTGAGCTGCCCCCTCGCGTCCGTCGTTCCCTGGAATGGCGTCGTCGGCTCCAGGCCGAGCACGACGCGCGCGCCAGCCACGGGCCTCCCATATGCACCGAAGGAGGAGTCCAATACCGTCACGTTGAGCGTGCCGGTGAAGGGGCCTCCGGACAGGCCCCCGGGGCCGCGTGGGTCGAAGAAGGTGAACCCTTCGGGCAGCACGGCACGCGCGCTCTCCCTCTCCACGACCACCTCCACCGTTCCTGGCTGGGAGAGTGGCGTGAGGCAGGTGAGCGTGTGGGCATCGAGGATCTGTACGTCTCGAGCGTGTACACCGCCGAAGGTGACAGAGGTGCCCTCTCCGAAGCCCGCGCCCCACAGCGTCACGCGCGTGCCCCCGGCAATGGCCCCTCGTGCTGGCTGCACCTGGCCGAGCAGGAGCGGCGCTTCGTATGTGAAGGCCGCGGGCAGGAGCGCCTCATTCTCTGGATCGCCCGCGGCGTGGACTCGAAGGTCGCTCGCGGGTCCGCTCGCGCCAGCAGGAGTCGTGAAGTGGAGCTGCGTCTCACCGGCGACGGAGACGTTTGCAGCTTCGAGCGCGCCCAGATGCACCACGGCGTCTGGAGGCAGGCTGGTGCCTTCGAGCAAGCCTTCCGTTCCGCCTCGCACCGGTCCGCGCAGGGGGTTCAGTGACGCCAGGGAGAGACGGAAGGTGTAGCCCTGGGGAAGGCTCACGCTCTCGGCGCCCTGGGTGACCGTCACGCTGACAACGCGGGGGAGGGCTCCTCGGAGAGGCACGCTCACCACGGCCGTGGTCGAGGTCACGGCGACAGGGGCTCGGGGCAGCTCTCCTCCAAAGCTCACGGCCAGCCCCGGCGCGTCGAGCCCCTGTCCGGTCAGGGTCACCGTGCCATCCGCCCGTGCTCCGACGTGGGGAAAGACGCCGTAGAGCGCCAGGGGCCCCGAGTCGTCGGCGTAGGTGAAGCCTCCTCGCGCTGTCCATGCATCCCAGGGCGTGTGTACGCGCACGTCCACCGCCCCAAGCCCCGCACCGGGCGGGGTGGTGGCGGTGATGCGCGTGGGGCTCTCCACCGTGAACGTGCTCGCGGAAATGCCTCCGAAGAGGACTCCCGTGGCGCCCTCGAAGCCGCGCCCGGTGAGGACGACCTGGGTTCCTCCCGCCAGTGGCCCCGTGAGTGGCACGAGGTCCGCGATGCGCACCTCCTCGGCATAGCGATAAGCCCGGCGCAGGACGCTGCCTTCGCCTCCGCCGTGGACACGCACGTCCACGCGGTCCACCGTCCGGCCCCTGGGCACCACGGCACGCAGCTCCGTCGAGGAGACACGGGTCACCCCAGGGCTCGCCGCGCCGCCGATGAGTACCTGGGTCGTCTCCGTGAAGCCCGCGCCCGCAAGCGTCACCGTGTTGCCTCCCGCCAGGGGACCTACCTCGGGCGTGACAGCGCTCAGGGTGAGCGGCTCGAACCAGGTGAAGCAGCCCTCGCAGACCGCGACGCCTCGCGGGTTCTCCAACGTGATGCTCGCGGTCCCCACGGGCCCCGGCGGCGCGCGCAGATCGAGCACGGTGTCATCGATGATCTGGAAGCCCTGGACCTGGCTGCTCCCGAGCTTGAGCACCGTGCGCCTCGCGGCCTCGGTCGTGCTCCCCGCCACGCCTTGCAGGAACCCCCTGCCCCGCAGCGTGAGCCACGTGCCCCCGCTGTTCTCCCCGCGCACAGGAGATACCTCCAGGAGCGTCGGCGGCGGCAGGGGACCCGCGTCCGGAACGATGCCCGCGTCCGCTGTCCCCGCGTCGTGAAAGTCTCCGCTCCCCGCATCCTCCCGCGTGCCACCGTCCACGTCCGGCCGACGCTCCGCTCCGCAGGCGACGAGGAGCAACACCAGGACACTCAGTCGGAGAGTCTCGATCATGGGAGCTCCGCCTGGAAGGTGTAGCCGTTCGTCGTGCGTGCATCGTCCCCGACGACACGCGCGGTGAGAGTCCTGCCTCCTACGATCGCCTCGGGCAAGGAGACGACGGCCCCCGAGGGCTCGTCCGAGCAACCCAGCTCCGTGCTCCCATCGAACAGGCACAGGCGCAGCAGCCCGCTGGCAGCGGTGTAGTTCGTCAATCGGGCGCGCACGCCACGTCCCTGCGGAATCGACAGAGCGAAGTGGTCCTCGTCCTGCGGGCAGAGGACTCCTTCTGCTTGTGTCCCAAGCGTGTACGCCGTTGCCGTGCCCGGAGTGTCGTTGGGCTCGTGGAGATCGTCGTCACAGGGCGTCCCGCGCGAGAGGAAGAAGCCAATGTCGTAACGCTGCGAGGGCGCCGTGGTCCCCACTCGGACGATATAAGTCCCCGAAGCGGCGGCGACGAAGGAGGCCAGCATCCGTCCCGAGGCGCGCACCCTCCCGCTCGCCTCTGCAATGGTCGTGGAGAAGGAGGACTCGGCGAAGGGGTCCGCCTCGACATTCACTCCGAGTTGGTCGCCTCGTTGCAGCGCGAGCGCGAAGTGATCCGAATCTCCCGCGCACAGGGTCAGGTCGAGGTAGCGACTGGCGCTGACTGGGAAGGCTGCGGCAGGTGAATCGTTGGGCTCCAGGGTGTCCGGTTGGCAGGCCCGAGGCACGCACGTACCGGTGCCCACCTCGCAGCGCAGGTGAGCGGCACAGCCTTCGTCCGAGGTGCAGGGTGGAGGGCGCTCCAAGCACGCTCCCGTGGGCACGTGACACGCCAGTGGCAGGAGACAGTCCCGGTCGGAGTAACAGCGCGGAGCAAGGGCGCACCGGCCCGCTGCGTCACAGACCAGCCCCGGACCACACTCGCGGCTCTCGACACATTGGACGCAGCGGCTGTCGGCACAGCGCTCGTTGGGAGCACAAACCGTGGAGGCGGTGGCCTCGGTACATCGTGGGACGCAGGCATGCAGCCCGGTGTTGCAAAGCTCCTCCGCGCCGCAATCCGCATCCTCCAGGCAGCCGAGGTCCTCCTCGCAGACGAGGTTCGCACGGTGGCAACGCTGCCCGGTGGGGCACTCGTCGCGTGTCCCTGAAGGACAGAGGGTGACGGCGGTGCGAGGCTGGCACAACCCCTGGTGGCACCACGCACCTGCGGGGCACTCCGCGTTGAGGGCGCATTCCGCGCCCCAGCCTGGACGTGGGGTGCAGACTCGCGCGTCGGCCGCACAGACTTCCTTCAGGCGGCACTGCCCGTCGGACCCGCACGCCGCGCAGAACCCTTCCGGGGAACAGATCTGGCCTCCGGGGCAGTCCTCTCGGTGTTCGCAGGCGGGAGTGCTCACCCCCTCATCGGGACGCGTCACCGGCTCCGAGTCCGAACAGGCCACCAGCAGGAGCACCGCCAGCAACAGGAGTCCTCTGCCTCCAGGACTCACGGGGCCTCCGTGATGACACCACCGGGCCAGCCCACGTCCGCCACGTTCCACGTCTCGCCCTGTCGCGACAGCGTCCTCCGGAGCTCTCCCTTCACCACGCCCCGCTCGTACACCCGCACCGTCACCGTGCTCCGCGGATCCACCGCTCCGTTCGCCCGCGAGAACACCACCGCCACCCGGTAACTCCCCGCCACCGGCTCACCGTAACCGAACACCTCCGGCCCATATCCGGTCAGCGCATCGCGCAGCAGCTCCGGATCATCCCTCTCAACTCCCGGCTCGCCCCAATCCGGGCGCGGGTTCGCATAGTGGCAGTCGTCCGGAATGCTCCCGGGCGCCGCTCCTGGCACGCGCAGCACGTGGAGATCCATGTCCGTAACCGCGTTGTCCCAGAACATCTCCACGAGGAGCTGTTGCGCGGGGGCCGCCACCACCCGCCCTCGGCCGGGAACGAGGCTCCGTGCTCCCGCCGCGTCCGTGACCTCCAGCTCCACGCCGTACTCCCCGGGGACCGCTGCGTCCAACCGCAACACCGTGCGCGCGGCCTCCGGCGCCACGAGCATTCCCTGCGCTCCCACCGGCCGCGAGCGCAATACCCAGCGATAGGACAGCGGCGCGTCGCCATCCGGATCCTCCGAGCCCGTTCCGTCGAGCACCACTTCGCCTCCGGGTACACTCACCTCCACGGGGGCGACCACCGCCACGGGCGCTCGGTTCACCTCACCTCGCAGCGCCACCGTGGCCTCTCTCCGGCCAGGGTCCGTGCTCCGCAGGCGCACCGCTCCCCGTGCCGCTGGCTCGGCGCCCAGCGGTACCGCGTAGCGCACGGTGAGCTGGATTTCCCCTCCCACGTCCACCACCGCAGGCGTTCGCACCGAGCCCACGAAGCCGAACGCCGCGCTCGTGTCCTCCGTGAGCTGGAGGTCCTCCAGCACGAGATCCGCCGTGCCTAGCGCGCGCACTGAGAACGAGCGCGTCACGGACTGCCCCTCCGGGACACGGCCGAAGTCGAGCACCGCTGGCTCCAGCTCCAACGCTGCCGCCGTGCGTCCCTCTCCCACGAGCGCCACGTCGACGGTGCCACGCTCCATATCGTCCGTCTCCACCCGCAGCGTGGCTTGGTAGCGCTCCTCCCCCGGTGGCACGAAGGCAACCTGAATGGCCGCCGCTCCTGCCGCGTCCACGCCCTCCGGTGCCGACAGCACGCGGAACGGTGCGCCCTCCTCCTGAATGCGCACGCCCAGCACCCGTAGACCCGCTCGGCCCGCGTTGATCAGCGGTACTTCCCCGGTGGCCTCTCGCAGGACGGGTACGGCACCCAGCTCCAGCGTCCCCGGAGGTGCCACCAGCCGTGGACGCACCTGGCGGGCCACGTCATCGCCACACGCGACGCACAGCAACACCAGCACCAGCGCCCTCACGGTGTGCCCTCCTCGAAGTAGCGCACCTCCAGGCGAGCCCCCAGTCCCGGCACCGAGCGGCCCGCGAAGAAGAGGGCGCCACGCTCCGGCTCGTAGCGCCAGCCCTCCGCTCCGCCCTGTCGGGGCGTACACACCACTTCCAAAGCCTCGACAGGTTGTCCCTCGCACGCCGCCCGGTCCACCGCCGCACACGCCTCCACCGCCTCCGCCGTCACGCCGCACGGGTAGTTGACGCGCACGGAGAGCGTCTCCGGGTCCGGCGCGTGCGCGAGCACGAACGTCCGCCGCAGCCCCACCGCACTCGTGGCCAACGCGCGCAGCGTGTCGGCGAACTCCGCATCGCAGATGCTCCCCACCTCTCCGCCCGTCAGCCGCGCCAGCTCCTGGTAGCGCTGGCTTGGCGTCGCCCCACAATCATTGGCTGGCACGTCTCCGATGATGGCGGAGGCCACCACCGTGCCGTCATTGCCAATCCCCTGCGCCTGCTCGAAGGCCCGCCAGTACGCCCGCAGCTCCTGGGGCGAGCGGTCCTCCTCATCGGTGACGAAGACGAGGTACAGGAACGCCCCGGGTCGCAGGAACGCCACCGGGTGGCGCCCGGCACAGTCCTCTCGGCACCTCTCCGTCTCGCAGCCGGCCTCGCACGCGGCGAGCGCCTCCCGCTGAGGTGCTCCTTCCTCCGCCTGTCGCTCCAGCACGAGCCGCGCCGCCTCCAGGCCCGCCTCGTACGCGCTGCCCGAGGTGCCTACCCGCACGTTCCGCGCGAAGGCCTCCGCGAGGTCCGGCGTGTCGGGCGTCAACAGCGCGGGCGCGCCCACCAGCTCCCCGGGCCGGGCGAAGATGTCCGTGGTGGTGACGGCGAGGCGGAAGTCGAGCCGACCCTGGCGGAACAGGGTGATGAACGCCTCGAAGTTGCGCGCGAGGTTCTCCTGGCGAGGCGCCATGGAGCCCGAGTTGTCCACCACCCACAGCACATCCACCTTCGAGGCGGAGCGCTGGGCATAGGTCTCCACGTGCAGCCCCGGCGGGAGCGCGGGCACGAGGCGCTCGTCCCGACAGGCGGTCCCCAGGAGCACCCAAAGGGCCGCGATGGCCCAGCGGCGCCCTCGCTCCACGCCCCTCACGCCGCGCCCGGGCGCTTCGAGTCCAGCCACTCCGCGAGGCGATCGGGCTCGGGCACATCCTTGAGAGACAGTGTCCGCTCCTCATTCTTGGCCCGGTAGCGCACCTCCACGGTGCCCACGCCTCGCCGACGCTGGGCACGAGAGACATGGACCTCCGCGTCCACCACGTCCGCGTAGCGCACCCGTCCCTCGGGCACATCCTTGTCATCCACCTCGATGCCGGTCTCGCCAAAGCGCCACCGCGCGCCTCCGCGCCAGACCGCGAAGAACTGAATCGCCATGAACACCATGAGCAGGAGGAGGAGGATGACCAGTCCCGAGCCCTGCCTGCTCCACGCCAGCGAGCCCAGCAGCGTCAGCACCACCAGCACCGGCAAGGACTCTCGCGCCTGGCGACGCAGGAGCACCGGCGAGCGGACCACGAAGGGAGGCTCCAGCGCCTCCGGCAGTCGGGGCACCCGCCCTCCGGCGCGCCCCTGCCTCAGGCCCTCCAGCTCGCCGCGCAGGCGCTCCCGCTCGGTCTGGAGTCGCTCGAGCTTCGCGCGGAGCTCGGCGTTCTCCGTCGGCAATGGCTCCAACGCCCGCTGCTCGCTCCGCAGCGACTCCCGCACCTCCTCCACCGCCTGCCCCACCGAGGGATCGACATAGCGCTCAGTCGACACGCTTCGTCTCCTTCGCTCCACGGACCTGGTCTCGCAGCCACTCGGCCAGGCGCTCCGGGTCATCCAACATGTCGATGTCCACGGACCGGTTCGGGTAGCTCTCCGCCTTGCCGATGGAGGTGGGCGCGGCGGGCGTCCAGAGGATCCGCACGGAGCCGAAGCCGAAGAGGCCCTGGAGCATCCCTTGCTTCACCTCGACCTTGTGGAGCTCCCGGTAGAAAACCTTGCCGTGCGTGCTGTCCTTGCCCACGGGCGCGAAGCCCTCCTCATCGAAGCTCCAGGCGGGCCCTTCCTCATCGTCCTCGGGCCCCTGAAGGACGAACGCCAGCACCAGGCACAGCAGCAAGAGGCCTACCGCCAGCGCGCTGCGCTCCGGCGAATCGACGCTCGCGCCCGCGAAGTACATGAACGAGGCCAGCGTCGGCAGCACCAGCTTCAACGCGAAGCGCGTCCGCCCGTAAGCGGTCCTCCGCGAGGGCGCCACGCGGAAGGGCAGCACCAGTTGTTCCGGAAGGGAGGAGGCGGGCCGCTCGGCCTCCTCTCGCGCCACCGCCAGCGTGCGGCGCAGCCAGCGCACCTCCCGCTCCAGCGTGGCCACCCGCGCGGCCAACTCGGCGTTCTCGCCAGGCAGGGCCTCCCGCTGGCGACGGGCCTCGCGCAGCTCCTGCTGGAGCCGCTCCAGCTCATCACGCTGCGAGCGACTTGGATCCGGCCGGGTCAGGGTGTCCACGGGCCCAGGCTAACAAAGCGCCCGGGCGCCGCTCCACCGCCCTGCCCCGCGGTACGACGCTACTTCTTCCCCGGAGCCGGGGCGGGCGCGGGAGCCGCCGGGCTCTTCGCCGAGGCGGACAAGCCCTTGTAGACCATCTCCAGGTACTGCTCTTCCTTGATGAAGGCGTTGCTCCAGCTCTTGTACTTCTCGCCAAGGCTCTGGGCCTTCACCTGCTCGAGCGTCTTGCCCGCGGCCAGGCTCGCGCGCACCATCGCCGTGCTCTCCTTCAGCATGGCCACCATGCGCTCCATGTCCTCCTTCTTCGCCAGCGGCCCGTGCCCCGGGATGATCTTCACGTCCGGCGGCAGCGTCTGGAGGATCTTCTCCAGGTTGCGCACGTAGCCCTCCACCGTGCCCCCGTTCTCCATGTCGAAGAAGGGGAACGAATCCACGATGAACTGGTCACCCGTGTGCATCACGTTGGAGCTGGTGAAGTACACCACCGTGTCGCCGTCCGTGTGCCCCGCCGGGAAGTGCGTCAGCCGGATCTCCTCCCCGTTGAAGAAGATGGACATCTGGTTGTCGTAGGTGATGACCGGCAGGCCCTCCTTCGGCAGCGGCGCCACCGGCTGCCCGAAGATCTTCTGCTCGGCCGACAGGCGCGTGCGCACCGCGTCGTGCGCCACGATGAGCCCCTCCTTGCCGAAGACGGGGTTGCCGCCCGTGTGGTCGAAGTGCCAGTGCGTGTTGAGCACGTACTGGATCTTCTTCTTGCTCAGCTTGTCGATGGCCTTGTTGATCTTCGGGGCCAGCGGGGCGAATTGATCATCCACCACCAGCACCCCGTCCGGCCCCGCCGACACGGCGATGTTGCCACCCGCTCCCACGAGCAGGTGGACATTGCCGGCGACGGGGGTCGCCGTCACCTGGACCTTCGAGAAATCCATGTCCTGGGCGAGCGCCAGGGTGGGAGACAGGGCAAGAGCGGTCAGGAGAGCCTTCATCGCGGGAGACTCCAGCAGGTGGGACGCTGCGAGGCGCGCACCTTAACCGCTCCGCCCTCGCGGAGAAGCCTTTCCTGCTACTCGTAGGTGGGGCAGTCCACGACGTGGACGGTGCGCGTCACGGCGGCCGGAGCGTTGCCCGCGCCGTCCACCACCTCGTACACCAGCGTGTACGTGCCCTCGATCCACCCGTTCACCTCGCCGGTGATGATCAGCTGGGAGCTCACGTCGTAGCACTCGTCCGCCACCGTGGCCCTCGGGTCCTCGTAGGCGCTGCCGCAGGTGTGGGTCACCTCCGCGTCGCCATTGAGCACCAGCGTCGGCGCGCGCGTGTCCAGCACCGCCACCGAGCGCAGCTTCGTGTCCCAGTTCCACTCAGCGTCATGCGCCGCGTACTGCACGTAGTAGATGCCCTCGGCGACGGAACTCGGGCCCGGGCCGTACTCGTCATTGCCACCGTTGTACGTCTGGACCTCCAGCGGCGCGCCGTCCCCGTCGGTCGCCGTGGCGCCCGGATCCACCCACGTGTCGACGCCGCACTCCAACGTCATCTCCGCGGCTCCGTTGAGCGTCACCGTGACGGCGCCCTCCAGTGCTCCGACGGAGCGCGTCAAAGCGCCCTCCCCTTCGGCGGCTCCTCCGCAGCCGATCAGCGAGAGCCCGAGCGTTCCCAGCAGCACCTTCCAGGTCATGTTGAAGCGCGCATTCATGTGTCTCTCCTCGGTGTCGAACTGCTGTCATTGAGCGACTTTCGACAGAAAACGTGGAGGGCCTACCTGGTCAGAAAAGCTCAATTTTCCTGATAGGTTGGCTGCTCACCTTGTGAACGGAATTCTGGGTACTGACCCACCCCCAGTGAGTCTTCCCCGACCCGTGGGTGAAGACGAGGGCACAGAGTGTCACTGCGGGTGAAAGGGGCGAAGAGACACCCTGGCAGGGCGGCTGCTCCGCGCTCCACGATTCGATCGATTTCGTGAGGGAGCCCCGCACGGTGCCCTCTCAAAAATACAGCCCTATCGAGCTTTTCCAGAAAAGCCACTACGCTGAGGGCTCTCCCGTCATCGCTTTTCGGAGTCCTCCGCATGCGCCGCACTGCTCTCGCCGTCGCCGCCGCCTTCGTCCTGGGCGCCCTCAGCCACGCCGCCTATGCCGCGAGCCCTCCCACGCTGGACGACGCGCTCGTCCACCTGCGCTACGCGCTCAACGCCCTCAAGCGCGCCGAGGTGAAGGCCCCCGCCAGCGCCAGCCGTGATCAAGCCGTGCAGCTGACCGAGAAGGCCCTCGAGGAAGTGAAGAAGGGCATCGCCGCTTCCGCCTCGAAGTGATCCGCACTGCGTCAAAACCCAGCAAGAAACCGAATCACGCAACTGGAGTTTCGCGGGGGCGATAACCCCAGCATGGGGGAGTTTCTCCCACCTCCCCGCCCCAGGCCCTCCTGGGAGCTCCTGAACTCTCGAGGTTGTCATGTCCGTCAACAAGACCGGTGGTGGTTCTTCGAACAACAGGCTGCGCGATGCCGAGGAGAAGAAGGCTCCTCCGAAGCCGAAGGACCCGCCCAAGGCCGAGAAGGAGGCCCAGGGCCAGGGCCAGCAGCAGACGGGCACGCGCAACCAGGCGCGCAACCAGGTGAAGCCGCAGTCGGACGGCTTCGAGACCAAGGCGGCCAAGCCCAACCAGCGCAACACGCAGGCGCTGCTGGGGTCCACCACCGCGCCGCAGACGGCGGTCGTCCCTCCCCGCGCGGGCGCGCTGGAGAAGCTGGGGCTGACGGCCGATGACCTGGTCAAGGCCGGCGCGCACGCGGCGCCGCACCTGGAGCAGGCGGCGCAGGCGGCCACCCAGGGCAAGTGGGAAGAGGCGCTCGGTCATCTGGGAGACGCGGCCGCCTCCTCGACGGAGATCGCCGAGAAGGCCCTGCGCGGACTGGCGCAGAACCTGCCGGCCAGCGCGGGCGCGGTGAAGACGCTGCTCAGCGACCCGAAGGTCGCCCACGAGCTGCTGACCAACAAGGACCTGCACGCCTCCATTGGCAAGCTCATCCAGAACCCCGCGGACCTGGGGACGCTGCGCGAGCTGATCGGCAACGACTCGCTCCGCGACTCCGTGCTGGGCGCGCTGGGCAACGACCCGGGCGTCAAGGCGCAGCTCGAGAAGCTCGGCCTGACGCCGGAGGACCTCGTCGCCGCTGGCAAGGCCGCCCCGAAGCTCATCGACGCCTTCGAGAAGCTGCAGGCTGGCGATGTGAAGGGCGCGCTCACGGACTTCCAGGCCGCCGTGCAGGCCGCTCCGGACCTGGCCGCCAAGCTGGGCCAGAAGCTGCTCGACAAGGTGCCCCCGCAGATCAAGGAGCAGTTCGCCAAGCTCGGCATCACCGCCGAGACGCTCCAGAAGTCGGGCGCCGCGCTGCCCCACCTCTATGACGCCGCCGACGCCGCCGCGAAGGGCGAGTGGCAGAAGGCGCTCGACAGCCTGAAGCAGGCCGCTGGCGCCGCGCCCGAGGTGGTGCAGCAGGCCATCAAGGGGCTGGCCAACCAGCTCCCCGCCGAGCTCGGCGCGCTCAAGTCGCTGCTGACCAATGACGCCTTCGTCAAGGAGCTGGTCACCAACAAGGACCTGCACGACCAGGTCGGCAAGCTCTTCAATGACTCCACCCGCCTGGAGGGCCTGCGCGCCCTGCTGGGCAACGACAAGGCCCGCGACGCCGCCCTCTCCGCGCTCGGCAATGATCCGGCCGTCAAGGCGCAGCTCGAGAAGCTCGGCCTGACGCCGCAGGACCTCACCCAGGCTGGCAGCGCGGCCCCGAAGATCTGGGACGCGTTCGAGAAGCTGCAGGCTGGCGATGTGAAGGGCGCGCTCACGGACTTCCAGGCCGCCGTTCAGGCTGCTCCGGACCTGGCCGCCAAGCTCGGCCAGAAGCTGCTCGACAAGGTGCCGCCCCAGATCAAGGAGCAGTTCGCCAAGCTGGGCATCACCCCCGAGACCCTCCAGAAGTCGGGCGCCGCCCTGCCCCACCTCTATGAGGCCGCCGACGCTGCCTCGAAGGGTGACTGGAAGGCCGCTTACAGCGCCATCAAGAACGCCGCCGCTGCCGCTCCCGAGCTGGCGACGCAGGCCCTCAAGGGTCTGGCCAACCAGCTTCCCCCCGAGCTCGGCGCCGCCAAGTCGCTGCTCACCAACGATGCGTTCCTCAAGGAGCTCGTCACCAACAAGGACCTCCAGGGCTCGCTGGAGAAGCTCATCGGTGGTGACACCAGCGCCATCAAGGAGCTGCTCACCAACGACAAGGCTCGCGACGCGGCTCTCACCGCCATCGGCAACGACCCGGGCATCAAGGCGCAGCTGGAGAAGATCGGCCTGACCCCGGCCGACCTCGTCGCCGCTGGCAAGGCCGCGCCGAAGATCCTCGAGGCCTTCGAGAAGCTGCAGGCTGGCGATGTGAAGGGCGCGCTCACGGACTTCCAGGCCGCCGTTCAGGCCGCTCCGGACCTGGCCGCCAAGCTGGGCCAGAAGCTGCTGGACCGCGTGCCCCCGCAGATCAAGGAGCAGTTCGCCAAGCTGGGCATCACCCCCGAGACCCTCCAGAAGTCGGGCGCTGCTCTGCCCCACCTCTATGAGGCCGCTGATGCCGCCTCGAAGGGTGACTGGAAGGCCGCTTACAGCGCCATCAAGAACGCCGCCGCTGCCGCTCCCGAGCTGGCGACGCAGGCCCTCAAGGGTCTGGCCAACCAGCTCCCTCCCGAGCTCGGTGCCGTCAAGTCGCTGCTCACCAACGACGCCTTCCTCAAGGAGCTCGTCACCAACAAGGACCTCCAGGGCTCGCTGGAGAAGCTCATCGGTGGTGACACCAGCGCCATCAAGGAGCTGCTCACCAACGACAAGGCCCGTGACGCCGCGCTCACCGCCATCGGCAACGACCCGGGCATCAAGGCGCAGCTGGAGAAGATCGGCCTGACGCCGGAGGACCTCGTCGCCGCTGGCAAGGCCGCGCCGAAGATCCTCGAGGCCTTCGAGAAGCTGCAGGCCGGTGACGTGAAGGGCGCGCTCACGGACTTCCAGGCCGCCGTGCAGGCCGCTCCGGACCTGGCCGCCAAGCTGGGACAGAAGCTGCTCGACCGCGTGCCCCCGCAGATCAAGGAGCAGTTCGCCAAGCTGGGCATCACCCCCGAGGCGCTCCAGAGCGCCGGCGCCGCGCTGCCCCACCTCTACGAGGCTGCCGACGCCATCTCGAAGGGCGACTGGAAGGCCGCTTACAGCGCCATCAAGAACGCCGCTGCCGCTGCTCCGGAGCTGGCGACGCAGGCCCTCAAGGGTCTGGCCAACCAGCTCCCTCCCGAGCTCGGCGCCGTCAAGTCGCTGCTCACCAACGACGCCTTCCTCAAGGAGCTCGTCACCAACAAGGATCTCCAGGGCTCGCTGGAGAAGCTCATCGGCGGCGACACCAGCGCCATCAAGGAGCTGCTGGGCAACGACAAGGCCCGTGACGCCGCGCTCACCGCCATCGGCAACGACCCGACCGTCAAGGCACAGCTCGAGAAGATCGGCCTGACCCCCGAGGATCTCGTCGAGGCCGGCAAGGCCGCCCCGAAGCTCATCGAGGCGTTCGAGAAGCTGGCCAGCGGCGACATCAAGGGCGCCCTGTCCACCTTCCAGGAGGCCGTCGAGGCCGCGCCGAACCTGGCCGCCAAGCTGGGCCAGCGCCTGGTGGAGAAGCTGCCCGCCAGCGTCAAGGAGCAGTTCGCCAAGCTCGGCATCACCGAGGAGGCCCTGCGCACCGCCGGCCCGGCCCTGCCCCACCTCTATGACGCCACCCAGGCGGTCGCCAACGGCGACTGGCAGGGCGCGCTCACCGCCCTGCGCGAGGCGGGCATCGCCGCGCCGGACCTGGCCACCCAGGCCCTCAAGGGGCTGGCCAACCAGCTCCCCGCCGAGCTCGGCGCCGTCAAGACGCTGCTCACCAATGATGCGTTCCTCAAGGAGCTCATCACCAACAAGGACCTCCACGACCAGGTCGGAAAGCTCTTCAACGAGAGCACCCGCATGGAGGGCCTGCGCGGCCTGCTCGGCAACGACTCCGCCCGCGACGCGGCGCTCACCGCCCTCGGCAGCGACCCGGCCGTCCAGCAGAAGCTGGAGCAGATGGGCCTGACCCCGGCCGACCTCGTCGAGGCTGGCAAGGCCGCCCCGCACCTGCTCGACGCGATGCAGGCCTTCGCCGATGGCAACATCGAGGCCGGCGCCACGGCGCTGGGCAAGGCCGCCGAGGCCGCCCCCGCCCTGCTGGACAAGCTCGGCCAGAAGATCATCGCGAAGCTGCCGCCCAACGTCCGCACCACCCTCGACAGCCTGGGCCTGACCGCCTCCGAGCTGGCTCAGTCCGCCCGCGCCCTGCCCGACCTGCTCAAGGCCGCGCAGGCCTTCCCCACGGATCCGCAGGCGGCCCTCCAGCACCTCAAGAACGCCGCGGGCAAGATTCCGTCCACCGTCGTCGAGAAGGCCATCATCACCATGGCCTCGAAGCTGCCGGAGACGGGCTTCGCCGGCATGGCGCGGTCGCTGCTCACCGACCCGGCCTTCGTCAAGGAGCTGGTCAACAACAAGGACCTGCACGCCACCTTCGACCAGATGATGGAGGGTGACTTCGTCAACGGCTTCCGCGGCCTGCTCGGCAACGCGGCGGTCCGTGACGCCGCCGCCAACGCCCTGGCCTCCAACCCGGAGATCATGGACAAGCTCAAGCCCTTCGGCATCCAGTCGGGTGCCGACATCGTGGCTCTGGGCGGCGCCGTGTTCGACGTGCTGGACGCCGTCAAGCACCTGGCCTCCAACCCTCCCAACCCGCAGGAGGCGCTCAAGTCGCTCAGCAAGGCGGTGGGTAGCCTCTCGCCGGACCTGCGCGCGCGCATGGTGGGTGCCTTCGCCGACAAGCTCGGTCTGCCCGCCTGGGCCAAGGACACCCTGGTCGCCGCCGCCGGCCTCATCGGCAACGAGGCGGTGGGCCAGTCGCTGGGCCAAGCCTTCGACGCGCTCAAGCGCGGAGACGTGGCGGGCTTCGCCGCGGGCCTGGCGGCCACGGGCCGGACCATCGCCCAGACTTCGCCCGAGGTGGCCAAGGCCTTCCTCAACACCCTGGCGAAGATCCCCGGCAGCGTGGGCGAGCTGTTCGCCGACCCGCAGCTCAACGCGGCGATGGTGGACTCGGGCGCCGCGGCCAACATGTTCAACGCGTTCGAGAAGCTGGCGCGCGGTGACATCGGCGGGGCCATGAGCGAGATCGCCGGCGCGGCCGGCAGCCTGCTGGGCCACGGCGACCACTTCGAGGTGGCCGGCGTGGAGCTGCCCTTCGGTCAGCAGGGCATCGAGAACTTCACCCGGCTGTTCGGGCGCTTCGTCGACGCGCTGCCGGACAAGATCAAGGCGAAGATCACCGAGGCGGCCACGAAGTTCGCCGCCAAGGCGGGCCTCAAGTCCATCCCCTTCATCGGCAACATCGTCAGCGGCGTGAGCGCGCTGGGCAGCCTGAAGGACCTGGTGGGCGCCATCGGCGAGGATCCGAAGGATCCGATCAAGATCGCCCTGGCGGCCGGTCAGCTCGGCCTGGACGTGGCGGGCACCATCCCCGGCCTCAACGCCATCACCGGCCCGCTGCAGATCGTCCTGGGCACCGCTTCCGTCATCAAGGGAGCAGCGGACCTCATCACGGACATGCAGGAGTTCCAGCAAGGCCTGATGGGCGTATAGCCCCCGCGCAGGGCGAGCCGGGGGCGTAGGCGAGAAGCGCCGCCCCGGCTCAGCCCAGCTTGCGGATGAAGTCGGCGCTCAGTTCGAGCTTGCGCGCCTCGGGCTCGCCCGCGGGCAGCTCGAGGATGCGCTCGCGCGGCACGTGCTTGCTGGCGCGATCGCGCATCTGCTGGGTGAACTTCGCCACGTAGGCGTCCACGTCCTTCTGCTTCATGCCGGCGGCCAGCCCCTGCTTGCGCTGCGACTCCAGCGCGGAGAAGTCCAGCACGCACCCATCCGCCTGCCCCAGGTAGAGCAGCCAGCTCAGGCTGTAGAGGCCCACGCGCGTCTCGCGCCCCGCCACCTTCTCCAGCGCCGCCTGGTAGTGCGGTGCCAGCGCCGGGTTCTCGCCCGGCGGGAGGTTGGACTGGAGGAACTGCTTCTGCGCCTCCGGGATGCGGGAGATCTCCGTGGTGATGGGGTCATTGTCCACGAACTTCAGCTTCGCGGACGCACAGGCACGCGCCACCCACGGAGCGGCGTCTTCCGGCTCGTTGGAGAAGACGATGACGAAGCGCTTCATTTGAGGGACTCCCGGGCGAAGGACGGGGCCATCATAGCCGCCGCCGCGACCGCCGCGAGTCCTCAGGCCGCCTGCGCGGGGCGGGTCGCCGCCTCCACCGTGAGCAGCCGCGTCTCTCCCGCCACGCCCTTGAGCGGCACCGTGGCGACTTCCCGCACCGGGTACGCATCCCCCAGCCGCCGGGCCACCTCCTCGCTGAACAGCAGCGGCGGCCGGGGCTCCCGGGCCTGGCCCTCGATGCGCGAGGCCATGTTCACGGTGTGGCCGATGACGGTGAACTCCACCCGCTCCGTGCTGCCCAGGTAGCCCGCGACGGCGTCTCCCGCGTGGATGCCGATGCCCGACTGGAGCTGGATGCCCCGCTCGGCCAGCTTCGTGTTGTAGGCCTCCAGGCGCCGCTGCATCTCCAGGCCCGCCGCGACGGCCGCCGCGGCCGGGTTGCCCACGCCCTCCGTGAGCCCGAAGACCGCCAGCACCGCGTCCCCGATGAACTTGTCCACCAGCCCTCCGTGGCGCTGGATGGCCTCCACCATCTCCTGGAAGTAGCCGTTGAGCACCTCGATGAGCACCTCGGGCGCCAGCGACTCGGACAGGTGCGTGAAGTCCCGCAGGTCGCTGAAGAGCACCACCACGTCCCGCCGGCTGCCGCCCAGCACGCCCATCTTCCCCTGGCGCGCGTACTTCTCGATGAACTCGCTGGCCACCTGCGGCGAGACGAAGCGGCCGAACGCCTCGCGGATGCGCTCGCGCAGTTGCAGCCCACCCGCCATCTCGTTGATGCCCGCGGCCACCAGCGACAGCTCATCCGGGCGACTCGTGCTCGCGCTCGGCTGGAAGTCTCCGCTGCCCACCCGGCGAATGGCCTCGATGAGCCGCTCCGAATCCCGGCGCAGGCTGCGGCCATAAGCGATGGCCACCGCGAGCGCGCCGCCCGTGAAGCCCACGGCGAGCACGGCCGCCTCCAACACGTAGCGCCGGTCTCCTCCGAGCTCGTCGATGAAGCGCAGCAGGGTGAGCAGCAACACCGCCACCGGCACGGTGGTGAAGATGACGTAGCCCTCGCCGAGCCTGCGCCCGAGCCGCTCGCGCAGCTGGGCCTCCAGCGAGACGGAGGGCGGGACGGGCAGCACGCGCTCGAAGAGGAGGTACTCCACCTGCGCGACGATGCCGCCGCCGAGCAGCCAGTACCCCACGGCGAACTTCAGGTGACTGAAGAGGGGGAAGGTCGGGTAGCGCCAGGCGTGCAACACGATGCCGACGAGGCCCACGAGCACCCACGAGCAGACCGACATCAGCCAGGCATGGCGCGCGGGGGAAGAGCGCTCCCGGGGCGCGGGGATGAAGCGCAGCAACAGCTCCCGAAGGGCGATGTGGAACAGCGCCAGCAGCAGCACCGTGCGCGCCAGCACCGGCGGCGGCAGGCTGCAGATGAAAGTGCAGACCAACCGCGCATAGAGGAAGGTGAAGAGTCCCACCAGCACCGAGCCCCCGAGCAGCAGGAGCCGGAGGCGAACGGGAAGGCGCGGCGAGGAAGGGGTCATGGCGAGGCGGCGCGGGGGCGCATGACTTGCCGCGCGGCACCTCGACTCTACGCCCCGGGACACGGGCGTTGTCTACCCAGGGGGTCCCCTTCCTTACCCAACGGGACGGCCCGCCTGCTCTCTGGCCTCAGTGAGTGGGCGGCGCATAGGCCACTCGCGTCACCGTGTACTCCACCGCGCCACGAGGCCGCTCCACCTGCACCGACTCGCCCACCTCCTTGCCGAGCAGCGCCCGCGCCAGGGGGGACTCCACGCTCAGCCGGCCCGCGCGCACGTCCGCCTCGTCGGGCCCGACGATGCGGTAGGCCGTCTCCGCGCCGTCCTCATCCTCCAGCGTCACCCAGGCGCCGAAGAAGACACGCCCCTCTTGGGAGGCCTCGGGCGCCACCACCCGCACCTCCTCCAGCGTCGCCGCGAGCTGCTGCGCGCGCCGCTCGCGCTCCCGCTTGCGCACGCCCGCGTCCAGCTCCGACAGCTCGGTGTCGCCTGCCTGGGGTGCAAGCAGCGCGGCCAGCTCCTCCTCGAGCGCCCGATAGCCTTCCGGAGTGATGTAGCGCTTCTCCCCGGACGTGGAGCGGGGCCGAGGGGGAACGAGCCCCTCATCGCCCGCGCTGTCCTCCTTGGTGAACGCCTTGGACATGCCACCTCCCGCTCGGGGCTCCCGCCCCCTCCCGCTCAATGTGGGGTGCCTGACGGGCCCACGCCAGCAGAAACTTGCCGCGCTCGCGCCCGGTGGCAGGCTGCCTCGCATGTACCTCCCGCGTGCTCTGCCGCGTCAGGCCCACCGCTTCGCCGTACGGCTGCGTGGAATGCTCCCCGTGTACACCCGCGATGTCTCGCCCAGCGGCTTCCAGGCGGACATGCTCCAGCCGATGCAGCCGGGCACTCCCGTGCGGGGCACGCTCGCGCTGGAGGGCGCGGAGCTGCCCTTCGAGGGCGAGGTGGTGTGGACACGGCAGTACGCGGGAGAGCACATGCGAGGGCGCTACGGCGTGCGCTTCACCTCCCTGCCGAGCGACTTCACCCGACGCCTCCTGGCGTATGGGCAACGCCAGGGCCGGCGCCTCGTGCGCTGGTTCCGCTGACGAGGGCACGACACATGACGCAGACGACGAAGCTGACCGGGAAGGATGGCACCGAGCTGCCGGGCTACCTGAGCGAGGCGCCGGGAGGAAAGACGCGCGGCGCGGTGCTGCTCATCCACGAGTGGTGGGGCCTCAACGCGCACATCCGCGAGGTGGCCGACCGGCTGGCGCGCGAGGACTTCACCGTCTTCGCCGCGGACCTCTACCACGGCAAGGTGGCGACGGACGCGGCCACCGCCCAGCAATACATGGGGGCGACGGACTGGCAGCAGGTCGGTGCGGAGCTGCGCCGGGCCGCCGAGGCGCTGCGCCAACGCCACCCGGGCACGAAGCTGGGCATCACGGGCTTCTGCATGGGCGGCGCGGTGTCCCTGTTCGCCGCGGCGAGGGATCCGGAGATCGCCGCCTGCGTACCCTTCTACGGCATCCCCGGCGATGACCGGGCGGATCTCACGAAGATCCGCGGCGCGGTGCAGGGCCACTACGCGAAGCAGGACGACTGGTGCTCGCCGGACCGGGTGGACGCGCTGGAGAAGAAGCTGAAGGGCGCGGGCGTGTCGGTGGAGCTCCACCGCTACGACGCCCAGCACGCCTTCTTCAACGACACGCGCCCCGAGGTGTACTCGCCATCGAACGCCGAGACGGCGTGGCGGCGCACCGTGGAGTTCTTCCACGCGAAGCTCGGCTGAGCGTCGCGCGGGGCGGAGAGAAGCGGCTTCCGCCCCGCTCCCCTCCCGGATTCAGCGGTGACTCAGACGCCGGCGTCCGTGCCGCCCATCGTCGACGGCGGCGGGGTCGTCTCGGAGGGCGGCGGGGCCGCGGTGTCCGTGCCCGTGGCGGGCTCGGAGGGCTGCGGCGCGGGCGCCTCGGCGGGGGCCTCCTCCGCGCGGGCGAGCTGGAACTGGTACTGGCTCACGCCCTTGGGCAGCACCACCTCCATCAGCGGGTTCTCGTCGAGCAGCGCCCGGGAGACGGGCACGGAGATGCGGCCCTCGGCGTCGGTCACGGCCGACAGGCGCGGATGGCCCGCGCCGGCCAGCACCCGGGCCCCGGCGATGGGCTTGCCCGAGCCCGGCTCCACCACGCGAAGGATCAGCGTCTGCCCTTCGACGGCCTTCTGCGAGGCCCCGGCGGGCTGCACCACGTCTCGGTAATGCGGGCGCAGCGTGCAGGCGGACAGCAGACCCAGGGTCACGAGGGCAAGGCTCAGCAGGACACGGCGAAGGTTCATGAGGTTTCCATCCAGACAGGGTGTCGGTACGACGGGCGCGGCAGCATAGCCGTCCCGGCGCCTGGTGGGCGGCCTGTCTCCCGAGCAGCCCCCCCCGTGCCGCTCGCGGGTGCGTGTCACATCTTCAACAGCACCAGTCCCTTGTCTGAACCACCCGGGGCCATGCGCCCCGTGCCTAGGAGCCCCGCATGCCCGAGTTCGTTCCGCCCGCCCCTGACCAGGACAAGACACCGCGCTCCTACGCCAGCGAGCCAGCCCGCCATGTGGAGTACGCCACCCTGCCCCCGGACGTCACCCTGAAGCCGGAGGGCATCCACTTCAAGGACAACATCCTCGTCGTCAGCGTGGCGACCATGGTGTTCACCAGCCTCATCATCTTCTATATCCCCTTCTTCAACGGGCTCCTGGGCGGCGCCTTCGGTGGCTTCCACGCGGGGCGGATGAAGCGCGCCCTGGCGGCGGCGGTGGCCAATTCCATCATCGTGCCGGGCATCCTCCTGCTCGCCTACGGCGTCGGTGCCCCGGACCTGCTGCGCTTCTTCTCGGGCCTCGGCGTCGGCGGGTGGCTGGCGCTGCACGTCATCGGCACCTTCATCGGCGCGGTGTCGGGCGCCTACTCGCGCCCGCTCATCAGCGATCGCAACATGTTCCGCTACGCGGAGGTGGCGCCTCGGACCGAGAAATCTTCATAGAGATTTCCGACCCTTGTCGTTAAAGCACCGGCTCGGATCCGGACCGGCAAACCCCAGGTATTTCAGAAGCTTGAGAACCCTCGTTCACGAACGTGTAGCCTTGCCGGCCCTCTTCGGCGCTCGAGACATGCAACGCACCCAGGTCCTGCACCTCCAGGAAGACCACGCTCGCCTGCGAGCCCTCCTCCAACACTGCGAAGTCGCCAGCCCTCAGGAGCTCGAATCCTCGATGCGACGGCTGGAGGAGCTCTTCGTGCCCCACCGCCAGGCCAAGGTGGCGCTCTACGAAGACTCCGTCCGCGTGTGTCAGCTCAAGGGAGACAAGACGAGCACGGCGGTGCTCAACATCTTCCGCAGCAACATGAACGTGATGGGCGAGGCCATCATGGGCTTCCTGCGCTTCCCCGACCCGCACCCGGATCGGCTCCTGCAGCGCTTCCGAACGGTGGCCTCCACCCTGCGCTCGATGATGGACACCGAGGAGAAGGTCGTCTTCCCCCTCTTCCTGCGCCACGCCCGGGGCGAGGTAGGCCCCTCATGAACGACGCCATCCCCAAGGACCTCTCGCGGCTGGATGCGCACCAGCGGCTCAACGCCTTCGACGCGGCCCTGCTGGACCGGACGCCGGACCCGGAGCTGGAGCGCCTGGTGGTCCGAGCCACGGAGGTGAGCGGCTTTCCCATCGCGCTGGTGAGCCTCGTGGTGGATCAGATCCAGTTCTTCCGGGCGCAGGCGGGGCTGCCTCCGGAGCTGGCGTCCTCGCGCGCCACCGACCGGTGCATCTCGTTCTGCCAGTACGTGGTGGCCGGAGACCAGCCGCTGAAGATCGAAGACGCCACGAAGGAGCCGGCGCTGCCCACGGAGCTGGTGGACACCTACGGCATCCGCGCCTACGTGGGCTTCCCGCTGCGGGTGGCGGGCCAGACGGTGGGCTCCTTCTGTGTCATCGACGGGAAGCCGGGGCGGCTGGAGCCCAAGCAGCTCGAGGAGCTCCAGGCGCTGGCCCAGGCCGCCAGCGCCCGGCTGGAGACGCTGGCCCGCAAGTGGGCACCTCCCGCCAACGCGGCCGAGGAGCAGTCCCACCGCGCGTGGATGGCGGTGGCCGAGACCCAGTCGCTGATGAGCCTGAGCGAGCAGTTCGCCTCGGGCAAGCTCTCCCTGGAGGAGTTCCAGCGAGCCCTGAGCGTGCTGGCCGCGCTCTCCGGCAAGCTGGAGCCGGCGGCCCACGAATGAGCCGGAGCACCGCTCACTCGAAACGGAAGTAGGCGTCGAAGTCCGGCGTCTCCTTGCGGCGCTTGCCGTCGGGGCCCACCTGCGGCGGGTAGTTGGCCAGCACGTTCGCCGTGTCCGGCTCGTCCGCCGTGCCCAGCGGCACGGGCAGGTGCTCGCGGATGCTCGGGAGCCCCGCGACGTCGCCCAGGAAGCGCGGCAGCGTGCGCGGGTCCACCATCTCTCCGGCGGTGAGCTCCAGCGGCTGCGCCTCGCCGAGCGCGTCGATGAGCTGGTAGAGCGCCTCGCCCTCCAGCCGGTAGGCCTTGAAGATGCGCAGCAGGGACAGGCCCACCGCGTGCGCGGTGAGCGTCAGGTGGACGGGGTTGGTGCCCAGGTGGTCGTCGCCGTACGAGCGCCACACGAAGCCGCTGGCGCTCTGCACCCACAGCCCATGCACGTTCTCCTCGTCATGCATCTTGCGCGTGGGCAGCGCGCCGGACAGGCCCTCCAGCGCGTTGCGCGGCACGCGCAGGTGGCCCGAGGCGAAGGCGTCCGTGAGGAAGTGGTCGGCGAACGCGTTGCGCACCAGCGCCGCGTCCAGGTCCTTGCGCACCGCCATCTCCAGCGCCTCGCGGTGGTGACGGGCGTAGCGGGCCCAGCTCCGGGGCGCGAAGTGGTCCTGGTTCTCGTTGGCCAGCATCGCGTAGTCGAACCAGCCGCGGTGCGTGTTGAGCAGGAAGGTGCCCTCGTCCTGGGGCGTCACCCCGCGAATCGCGTCGGCCACCGCGGGCGTCAGCTCCGACGCCAGCTCCTCGGGGGTGGCGTAGTAGTCGCCCGCGAGCGCCACCACCTCTCCGTAGGTCAGGGTGAGGCCGGGGCGGATCTCCAGGTCCGTGAGCGGCCGGTAGCGCGCCATCAGGTCCTCGAGCCGGGCCTGGAAGGGCTCGCGCCAGGCCGGGTCCGCGCTGGCGACGGAGAGCCCCTCGCGCTCCAGCAAGGCGCCCGGGACGGGGTTGGGGCTCGCCACGCGCAACAGGACATGGGTCTGCGCGGCGGAGGCCTTGGGGAACACCGCCTCCCCGGCGAGCATGCGCGCGAGCTGCTCCGCGCTGGCACGGTGCTCGGCGGTGCCGAAGTAGTCCGGCCGCACCGTGGCCACGGGCCGCTTCGAGGTCTCCTTGCGCAGGGCGGCCAGCCGCTGCCCGTCCTTCGCCTTCGACTCGACGACGTTGCGCTTCGAGCCCTCCGACGGGGGAGCAGCGGACTCGGGCTCCAGGGACATCACCGCCCGGAAGCCCTGGCGCGCCACCATGCCGCGCAGCGCGGCCGCCTCCGCCGAGCGCACCTGCGCGGGAGGAGGCATCTCGGAGACGCGGCTGCCGAACGCCAGCGGCGCGCCCGTGGGCGAGGACGCGGCGGGAGGAGGCGCGGCCTCGGCCTTCGGCTCGGGGACAGCCACGGGGCGCTTGCGAGCCGAACCGGCCGCCTTCTTCGCCGCGCTCTTCCCCGCCTTCTTCGCCGCGCTCTTCCCCGCCGCCTTGCTCGCGGCGCCGCGCCGGGTACCGCTGCCCTTGCCTTGGGGTTTGCGTGTACTCATGGAAGTCCTCCGTCGATGCCTTGCAGGCGCACCCCGAGCCGGATGCCGGCCAGCACGTGCGCGGGGCGGCTGGGAACGAGGTACGCCACCTGAAGTGTACTGCCCACGCGCGGAGCCCCCCGTCGCGTGGGCGAGAGGTTCTCCCGCGCGTAGGCGCACTGGGCGAGGAAGACGCAGTAGTCCACCGCCGCCTGCAGGGAGAAGTGCTCGGAGAGCGGCTCCTGCGCCGCCGAGAAGAAGCCCGCGCGCAGCACGCGCCGCGCGTACCTCCGGGCCAGCCCCCGGGCCGCCGCGTTGGAGAGCGGCTCGGCGAGGGACTCCAGGCGCCGTGCCTCCTGCGCGAGCTGCTCCAGCAGCCCCGGAGGCCCGTCCTCCGCGTCCGTGCCCGCCAGCAGCACCGCCAACCGCTCGGGCAGCGCCGGGTCGAAGCCCTCCACGAAGCGCGCCACCGCCTCGGTGACGCCCGCGTAATGCACGCCGAAGCGGTGCCGCGCCGCGCCGCCCTCCTCCTCTGTATGGAGGATGGGCGTGGGCGTGGTGGGCAGGCTCGGGTCCACGCTCCACTGGATGGACCAGAGGGTGGGCGGATCCACGCCATGCTCGGGCTGCTGCGAGAAGCCTCCGAGGATGAGGTGGAAGGGCCGAGGCAGCGCTCCCAGCCGGCTCAGCGCCTGGGCCTCCAGCGACGCATGGAGCCGCCGCGCGTAGTCGCCCACGGACTCGCTCTCGCCCAGCGGCGCGCGGTCATCGAAGGCCCGCAGGGAGGTGGCCACCGTGCCCGAGCCGATCGAGCCCACCCCGTTGAACATGGCCAGGAGCCGGCCGCCCGAAAGCGGCACCAGCTTCTCCACGTTGGCCATGTTGGAGAGGAAGCGCTCCTGCCCGCGCGCGTCCACCTCCATCACCGTGGCCAGTCCGTCCGTGGCGAACACGAGCGCGTCTGGCGTCTTGAAGGCGATGTCGATGGTCATGGCGCTCCCCCAGCATACAAGGCGTCAGCCACGGGCCCGGGGCGCTGGAAAAAAACGACGCGCGCCAGGCCTGCGAATGAGAGCCTGACGCGCGCCGAGAGACGACGACTTCAAGGGTGGCCCTCCCCCCCATGGGCCAGACAGTAGTTTCGCGTGAGGGGTCGATTAGTTTCTATTGGGGGAACCCCTTAGGTCGTCCCTTCGTTCAATTTTGCGCACTTCCTCCGAATCCCAGAGGAAGCCGCTCCGCCGTGGGAGCACCCTCCGAAGGCTCGTCTGCGTGTCACAGGAGGAGCTATACTTGGAAATCGTGAATCAATTGGATTCCAGGGATAGAGCCCTCCTGGCGGACCTCCGGGGACAACTGGAGGTGCTCGAGCCTGGGGAGGAGGTGCTCCCGAGGCTGCTAGGCACCTTTCGCGAGAGCCTTCGGGCCGAGCGGATGGTGTCCTACGGGGTAGAAGTCGCCCCGGAGCAGTACGTGGCCAGCTTCTGCCACGGCGTGGGCTTTCCCCAACCGCAGGGGGAGTTGCTGGAGACGTTGAACGGGTTTCTGCGCCAGCAACCCAACCCCTGGGGTTACTACGATCCGGCGCGTCCGGCGCCGGCCCAGCGCAACCGGGCGCTGCACTTCAGCCCCCACGCGCAGGTGGAGTCGCAGGCGCCGCCGCTGCCTGACGCGCCCCAGGAGGGCTGGAGGCGACTGGGCATCGGCCCGGAGGAGGAGGCGCAGGTCCGGCAGCGGGTGAGCACCGCGGCGGGGACGCTGTACCGGCGCCTGGGCATGGAGCACATGTTCCAGGTGCGCGCGCTGGTGTGCGAGGGCCCCGCGCTGCTGGCGTGGGTGGGAGCGCTGCGCTCCGAGCCCTTCACGCCGCGCGAGCAGCGGCTGCTGCAGGAGTTGATCCCCTCGCTGCAGCGCCGGCTGAGCGTGGAGTTGCGGTTGCGAGAGGCAGGGCTGCTGGGCTCGGCGCTGGAGGCGGCGTTGGAGGCGCTCGGGCAGCCGGCCTACGTGCTCACCGCCACGGGGCGGGTGGTACACGCCAACAGCGCGGGCAAGGCCTGGGCGGAGCGCAGTCCCCGAGCGCTGGCGGATGTGACGCGGCGCTACGCGCGGGGCGAGCAGGGGGTGACGGATGCCTCCGTCACGCCGCTGCGGGTGCCCGGGCTCTCCACACACTACCTGCTGGTGGACCGGAGCTCGGAGGCACAGGCCAGCGCGCGACTCCACGTGCTGAGCGAGCGCTGGGAGCTCACCGCGCGCGAGGCCGAGGTGATGGAGCACATCGTCCAGGGGGCCAGCAACAAGACCATCGCGGCGCGGCTGGGCTGCGCGGAGCGCACGGTGGAGGTCCACGTCACCCACGTGTTGAGCAAGGCGCAGGTGGAGAGCCGCTCGGCCCTCATCGCGAAGTTCTTCCAGGGCCCCTGAGCGCTGGCGCCATGCCTAGGATGGGCGGGTGACCTCCCCTCGAATCCAGGCTGCATTGGACAACGCCGCCCGATGCGCGGCGGGCGCTCCCCACTCCGAGCCCGCTCAGACTCCCCCCGTTCCGCGCACGCGGAGGGTGGCCATCGGCGATCCCCAGGCGGACCTCGGCCGCTTCCTCGCCATCCTGGACCGGCATGGGCTGCTCGGCGCGAATGGGTGGCTGCTGCCACACGTGCAGCTCGTCTCGGTGGGAGACCACTTCGACTGGGGCGGCCGGGAGGAGCGGGAGGCGGTGGCGCGAAGCTGCCTGCGGCTGGTGGCGTGGCTCGCGGCGCACCCGGCGGATCAGGCCATCATCCTCGCCGGCAACCACGACCTGGGGCGCGTGGGAGAGATGGCGGAGTTCACCGACGCCACGTTCGCCCAGGCTCAGGCGGAGGCGGACCGCGTGTACTCGGGAGACGACACGGACGAAGCGCAGGAGCACGCCTTCCTCGAGCGCTACCCGCACGTGCCCACAGTGGAGCTCGTCTCTCGTGACTTCGGCAACTTCCGGGAGGAGCAGCGCGCGTGGGTGACGCACCTGCTGCGGCAGCGGCGCCTGCGCGTGGCCTACGCGGCGGGGCCCTCGCTGCTCGTGCTGCATGCGGGCGTCACGCGAGAGGACCTGCGAGAGGTGGGTGTCGCGGAAGGAAGCCAGGGGGACGCACCCACGGTGGCGGCGGCGCTCAACGGGGCGCTGGATGCGGCGGTGGAGGCCTGGAAGGGAGGCCGCCTCGTCATCCCCAAGCTGCACCACCCGGGCAGCGCGGCCTCCAGCGAGGGCGTGGGCATCTTCTACCAGCGCCCGAGTTTGAGCCCGGAGGAGGCGGAGCTCACGCGCCGCACTCCCCGCCGGCGCTTCGATCCCCGGCGGCTGCCGCTGGGGCTCACCCAGGTGGTGGGCCATACGAAGGACAAGCGCACCCGGCAGTTGCTGCGCCTTCCGGGCGAGGTGCGAGAGGGCATGCTGCGCCACCTGCTCACGGATGGCGCGCAGGTCTCCTATGCCCACGGCGCCCCAGCGAGAACAGGGCCCGGTGAGGCGGTGCTCGTCTTCACGGACGGCGGAATGCGCGAGGCGCCAGTGGAGGCGTACGAGCTGTTCGACCTGGACGCTCGCGCCGCCGCGCCGCCGGGCTGAGCGGCGCGGCCTGGTGCCCTACTTCGCCTTCACCTCGGCGAGCTTCTTCACGAGCGCATCGAGCTGGCGCTGCGAGACCTGCGCCTCGGGCAGGGACTTCCCGTAGGCGATCGCCTCCTCGAGCGTCTTCACGGCCGCGTCCTTCTCTCCGCGAGCCACCTGAATGGCGGACCGGTCGGAGAGGACTCTCAGCCGTCGGCTTCCCTGGACACGCGCCAGTGCCCGGTCGTTGGCGGCGAGCGCCTCATCCAGCCTGCCCAGCATCCGGTAGAGGTTGGCCAGCCGGGCCGGCGGGTTGTAGTCGAGGGGCAGGTCCCGCTCGCTCTGCTCGATGGCGGGGACCACGCGCATCGGCTCCTCCAGCGCGAGCGCCGCCACCATGCGGTGCGAGTCGAAGACGGTGCGCGCCTCGGGGTTGGGAGCCTTGGCCGCCTCGCCCTCGAGGAACGTGAGCCACTGCTCCGCCAGCGCCTTCGAGCCCGCCGCATCCCCCGCGGCGGACCGGGCCTCCACCATCGCCTCGTACAGGCCGGAGCGGTCATCCGCGGGCATGTCGATGAGCGGAGGCGCCATCACCTCGACGGCCTTGGCCTCCAGCGTGCGAACCAGCTCCTTGCCCGCCGGGTGGTCCGGCGGAAGCGAGAGCGCGCAGATCAGCCCCATGGTCGTCGCATTGGCCAGGGACGGAGAGCGGGGCACGAGCGGTAGCTCCTGCATCGCCTTGCGCGCGCACGCCTCGGTCTGCTTCGCGCCCCAGAGGGCCGTCAGCAGTGACTCCAGCGTGCGGCCCCGGCGGGACCAGTCCGCGGGAGCCTCGGCGAGCGCCCGGCTGAAGGCCTCGGCGGCCTCGGCTGGCTTGCCCTGGCCATAGAGCGAGTCGCCCCACGCCAATGCCGCCTCGGCGCCCTCGGCCTTGCCGAGATAGGCGCGCTCACCATCCTCGAAGAGCTTCTCGAGCTGCGCCACGGTGGCGCTGCCCGCGAAGCGCACGAGGGCCTTCTCCTCCCTCGGGTCGATGATGAAGAAGGTGGGCCAGCTCTCGACCGGGTACTTCTCCTGGAAGACGGCGTTCTTTTCGAGATCCGTGTTGAGTTCGAGCCAGACGAACCGTCCGGCGTGCCGCGCGAGCGCCTTGTCCGTGAAGACGTAGGCCCGCATCGAGCGGCAGGTGTGTCACCACGGCGCCCAGGTATCGACGAAGAGGGGCACCCCCTTCGCCTTCGCCTCCGCGAGCGCGCGGGCGTAGTCATCCTCGATGAACGGCAGAGGGGCCTGCTCCTGGGCTGCAACCGACGCCTCGGGCGCATTCGTGCGCGAGGCCGTGCAGGCCAGGAGCCCCACGACGAGCAGGCTGGCAACGTGAGTACGCATGGCGGGCACCATAGCGCCGCCAGGCGGCTCTGTCCTCGGCGGACAGGGACGCGCGGAAGAACTGGGCGGAGCGTGCGGCGCGTGGTGTTCTCCGGTCATCGAATGCTCACCCTGCCCGAGCTGCGCGCAGCCCTGGAGTCGGCCCTCACTGTCCTGCCCGCGCCAGAGCGCTTCTCTGGCGCGGAGGACGCGGACACCGCGCGCCGCCTCGCCGAGCGCCTGCGCCGGGACTTGCTGCCCCGCCTGGGGGGAGATGCGCCGCTGCTGCTGGTGGCCATCGCCGGGCCCAACAACGTGGGCAAGTCCACCCTGTTCAACGCGCTGGTGGGAGCGGCCCTGTCTCCCGCGCGCCCCGAGGGAGGCCTGACCAAGCAGTGCCTGGCGGCCGCGCACCCGGAGACGTGGACGGGCTCGCTGCGCGACTTCCTCACCCGCCGCTATGACGTCGTCCCGGTGCCCACGGGCTCCAGCGCGCCGGTGGACCAGCCGGGCCCGTCCGGGCGCCTCTACCTGGTGCTGGCGGAGGCGGTGCCCCAGGGGCTGCTGGTGATGGACACGCCGGACTTCGACAGCGTGTACCGCGACAACCGCGAGCGCACCGAGGCGCTGCTCGTCACCGTGGACGTGCTCGTCTTCGTGGTGAGCCGGCAGACGTACCAGAACGCGGCGCTGGTGGACTTCCTGCGCGCGGGGGTGGGGCGCGGGCGGCCGTACCTGCTCGTCTACAACGAGGCCACGCGCGAGGAGGTGGCGCGCGGGCACCTGGACAAGCTGGCCTCCGACGTGGGCCACCCGCCCCTGGCGCGCTACCTCGCCCCGCACCAGCCGGAGGTGGAGGCCGGGCAGCGGCCCTTGAGCACCCAGCCGCTGGACGGACAGCCCACCCTCTCCGCGCTGCTGGGCGAGGCCGAGCACGTGCGCGAGCTGAAGGCCCGGGCGCTGGCCGCCTCCCTGGCGGATGCGCGCGCGGAGATGGAGACGCTGGGCCGGGCGGCGCGACAGGCCACCCACGAGCCGGAGCGACTGCGCCAGCGGCTGCGCCACGAGCTGTTCGCGGTGGGCAAGAGCGCGGCGCTCAAGGGCGTGCCCGCGGACGTGCTGGTGGATGCCTTCCGGGACGAGCTGGACGCGCGCAGCTCGTTCCACCGCTACGTGCGCCTGCCGTTCCGGGCGCTGGCCACGGCGCTGACGTTCGTCTCGCGCAAGGTGGCCCAGTCCTTCACGGGCGCGGAGCCCTCCGCGGCGCCGGTGCTCCACGCCACGGACGAGACGCTGCGTGACGGGGTGCGGCGGCTGGTGGACCTGATGGCGCCGGAGGTGGCCGCGTGGCGGGGAGACGCGGCGACGCGCGAGCAGCTCTCCGAGGCGTTCGGCCCGCCCACGCTGGCGCGGCTGGAGGAGCCGCTGGGCTTCGAGCCGCTCCATGCCCACGCGGCGGACCGCGACAGCCTCTACACCTTCTGCCGGAGCCTGGTGGGCGAGGAGCTGCAGGGCGGCATGCGCCAGGAGCTGCTCCAGGCGCTCACCACGCTCGTCTACTCGGTGCCCTCGGGGGCGGCGGCGGTGGTGACGGTGGCCACGGGCGGCATGGGGCATGACGCCGTCATCTGGGCCGGCACGCTGCTGTCCACGCCGCTGCTGGAGCGCTTCGTGGACCTGCTGGGAGCGGACGTGCGCGCCCGCGTCACCCAGAAGTGGGCGGACGCCCACGGCGCCACGCTGGCCAAAGCCCTGGAGGCGCGCTTCTTCGCCCCGCTGCTGGGACACCTGGACACGCAGTCAGCCCAGTGGACGCGCACCGCCGAGGCCCTGGAAGTCACCGCCCGAAGGCTCGCGGAGTAGGCGGGCAACCCACCTTCAGCAGGGGAACGGCCCCCGCCTTGCTGGCGGATGGGGTGGGTTCATTGCACTATCGGACACTCCCTCGGCCTCTGCTGGAGCTGCGCCGTGCAGACCCCTCCCCCTCAGCCCGCGCCTACCGCGCCGGTAGCGACCACTCGCCTGCCGCTGGCGGCCCGACTGCTGCTGCTCATCCTCGCGGTGGCGGTGCCGCCGCTGGTGGGGCTGGGGCTGGCGATGATGAACGTGAACGAGGGGGCGCTGCTGCACTCGGCGCGCGAGCTGCACCTCTCCATCGCGTTGGATGTGCGCCGAGCCCTGCGGGAGGAGCTGGAGCGCGCCCGACAGCAGAGCGCGGCCATCGGCTACTTGATGCTCGCCCCCGACGTGGGCACGCAGGAGGAGCGCGAGAAGCTGGCCGACTCGCAGCTCGCGTTCTCCACCAGCCTGGACTTCGTGTCGTTCTACAGCCTGGAGGGTGAGCGCCTGGGCACCCTGAAGGCGCGGGGCGTCGCCGAGCCGGACACGCCCGCGACGCTGCCGACGGCGCTGCTCACGGAGGTACCCGAGCAGGGCCTGCGGGTCCTCGGGCTGACGATGGCGGGAGAGCTTCCCTCCCTGCGCGTGCTGCAGCGCGCGAGCGTGGAGGGCAAGCCCCTGGCCTACCTGCTGACGCACGTGCGGCTGAAGCCCCTGGTGGATCAGCTCCAGGTGCTGAGCACGGAGTGGGACGGCCTGGAGGAGGGCGTGTACGTGGTGGACGCGGAGCGGCGGGTGGTGCTGCACCCGACGCGCTCGCGGCTGGGCGCCTCGCTGGCGGAGTCCGACTTCTTCGCGGCAATTGGCCGGGAGGTGTCCTTCCACTCGGACTTCGTGGCGGCCTCCGACTTCGAGGCCGAGATGCCGATGTTCGGCGCGCTGGTGACGGTGCCCGAGGTGGGCTGGGCCATCGTGGTGCAGCGCTCGCAGCCGCTCACCTTCAAGACGCTCCGGGACATGCGGCTCTCGGTGGGGCTGGCGCTGGGGCTCTGCGCGCTGGTGGCGCTCGTCGGCGCCTGGCTGGGGGCCCGGCAGCTCTCGCGTCCCATTCAGGCGCTGGTGCGCGCCACGCGGAGCATCGCCGCGCGGAGCTTCACCCAGGTAGAGGGCGAGGTGGAGACGCGGGCGGACGAGCTGGGGCACCTGGGGCGCTCGCTCGGGGAGATGGCGCGCTCGCTGGAGAGCTCCGAGAAGGAGTTGGTGGAGCAGACGCGGGTGCGCACGGCGCTGAGCCGCTACCTGTCCGCGGACGTGGTGGAGCTCATCGCCCGGGAGCCGGGCCGGCTACGGCTGGGAGGCGAGCGGCGCGAGGTGACGGTGCTCTTCTCGGACGTGTGCGGCTTCACGCGCCTGTCGGAGTCGCTGCCGCCGGAGACGGTGGTGGCGCTGCTCAACGAGCTGTTCACCTTCGCCACGGAGATCATCCACCGGCGCGGCGGCATCATCGACAAGTTCATCGGCGACAGCGTAATGGCGGTGTGGGGCACGCCCGAGTCGCACCCGGACGACGCACGCCAGGCGGTGGAGGCGGCGATGGAGCTCCGTCGCTGGGTGGAGACGGGCAACCGGCGCTGGCGGCAGAAGTGGGGCGTGGAGATTCAGCTGGCCATGGGGCTGCACACCGGCACGGTGGTGGCGGGCAACCTCGGCAGTGAGAAGCGCATGGAGTACACGGTCATCGGCGACGCGGTGAACGTAGCGGCGCGGTTGGAGTCGATGGCGCAGCCGGGGCAGATCCTCGTGAGCGCGGCGACGCGGGAGCGGCTGGGCGAGGAGGCCGAGGTGCTGCGCCACCTGGGCGAGCGCGCGCTGCATGGCCGCAACGCCACCACGCAGGTGTTCGAGGTGGCCGCGTGAGCACCGAGCCCGATGCGCGACTGGGGAGGACCCTGGCCGGGCGCTACCACCTGCAGCGCGTGCTGGGCCGGGGCGGGATGGGGACGGTGTACGAGGCGGAGCACGTGGGCCTGTCCCGCCAGGTGGCGGTCAAGGTGCTGCACACGCACATCGCCACCGCGCCGGGAGCGGTGATGCGCTTCCAGCGCGAGGCCCGGCTGATGGCGCGGCTCCAGCATCCAGGAGCGGCCCAGGTGTACGACTTCGGCGAGGAGGCCGGAGAGCTCTTCCTCGTCATGGAGCGACTCCAAGGCGAGACGCTGGACACGGTCACCTTCCGCGAGGGCCCGCTGTCCATCCCGCTGGCGGTGGAGGTGGTGGCGCAGGTGCTGGAGGTGCTCGAGGCCTCCCATGCGCTGGGCATCGTCCACCGGGACCTCAAGCCCGGCAACGTGATGCTCCTCGGGGAGCTGTCCGCCCCTCGCGTGAAGGTGCTGGACTTCGGCTTGGCGCAGCTGGTGGACGGCTCGCCTCAGGAGCGCATCACCGTCTCGGGCATGGTGCATGGCACGCCGGGGTACATGTCTCCTGAGCAGTGCCGAGGAGAGCCGCTGGACGGGCGCGCGGACCTGTACGCTCTGGGGTGCGTGCTGCACGAGCTCCTCATCGGGCAGCCGCCTTTCGGAGAGATGCCGGTCGCGGAGGTGATGAGCGGGCACCTGTACCGCCCTCCCGCGCCCCTGCGGCAGCTGCGGCCCCATCTCTCCATCCCGCCGGCGCTGGACACGCTGGTGCTCGAGTGCCTGGCGAAGATGAAGGAGCAGCGCCCGGACAACGCCCAGGTGATGCGGCTGCGGCTGCGCCAGTCGCTCTCCCTTCCCATCTCCCTGGCCCAGGCGCCCCGAGGCGAGGGCAAGAAGAAGGAGCGCCCCCTGCCGGCGCCCCAGCCCTCGAAGACCGAGGTGCCCTCGGATGCTCCCGTGGGAGTGATGGAGGCGGGGGGCCTCGCCAATCCTCATGGAGTCGGCACGGCGCTCGCCGCGGCCGGCTTTCGCGTCGTGCCGTGCGTCGAAGGGGTGTCCGTGGGCGACGTGCGCGCACTGATCATCGTCCCCGAGGCCGGAGGTGATGCACTGCCCCTGGCGCGCCAGCTGGCCTCACGTCCTCATGGGCCGCCGGTGCTGCTGTGCGGCGAGGACGACCTCACGGTGATGACCCGTGCCATTGAAGGTGGAGTCTATGACTACATCCCGCTTCCGCTGGATCCGGTGGACCTCTCTCGCAAGGTGGCTCGTGCCCTGCGGGCGCGCCGCTGAGCGCGTCCTGGGGCTGGGACTGCTGCTCCTGGCCACCGTGGTGGGGGCGGCCGAGCCGGAGGGCCCGAGCGAGGACTTCATCGTCGTGCAGCCGGGAGACACGTGCCAGCTGCTCGGCCAGCGCCTGTGGGGCACGCCGGATGGGTACCGGCAGCTCCACGCGCTCAATGCCTTGAAGAACGCGCACCCCCCGCTGGTGCCGGGCATGCGCCTGCGCATCCGCCCCGAGCCGGAGGCTCACCTCACGTACGTAAAGCCGGACGTCAACACGCGTCCGCCACAGGAGCCGCAGTGGAAGCCAGGGCGCCAGGGCGAGGCGCTGTACCGGCTCTACCAGGTGAACACCCTGCGCGGCGCGGGAGCGGAGGTGACGCTGAAGGACACCTCGAAGCTGCAGCTGCGAGAGAACGCGCTCGTCGTCATCTACGGCGCGCCGCAGGCCACCCCGAAGGAGCCGGAGCGCAAGTCAGGCGGCGTGGAGCTGGTGCAAGGAGACCTGCGCATGCGGCTGGCGGCGCTGCGGGGCGAGTCCCTGCCGCTGGAGACTCCCTCGGCACAGGTGGCGGCCACCGGGCAGGACGTGTTCGTCAGCGTGGATGAGCAGCGCATGAGCCGGGTGGCGGTGTTCGACGGCAAGGCGCAGGTCTCTGCGAAGGGCGCGCGGGTGGAGGTCCCTGGCGGAAACGGCACGCGCGTGGAGCAGGGCAAGGCGCCCGAGCCCCCGCGTCCACTCCTCCCCGCGCCGGCTTGGAGCACCCCGGGAGTGCGCGAGGTGCTGCTGGCGCTCGGTGGCACGCCCCAGTTCCACCCCCTGAAGTGGCAACCCGTGCCGGGGGCGGTGAGCTACCGCGCGGTGCTGGCGAAGGATGAAGGGCTCAATGATTTGGTGGCCCAGGCGGCTCCGACCTCGGAGGTGACGGCCACCTTCGAGACGACCGCATTGGCGCCGGGTCGGTACTACGCCCGGGTGCAGGCGGTGGACGCGCTGGGGCTGCCGGGCATGCCCTCCGCGCCGCGCAAGGTGGAGGTGGTGGCGGTGAAGGTGGAGCGCGGCGAAGCCCAGGACCCGGTGCGGGTGAAGGGGCGTGGGCAGGTGAAGCTGTCCGTGGACCCGGCGGCGGGCATGGCGCTGCGCGTGAAGGGCAAGGCAGTGGGCACCGAGGCGGTGATGCTGGCGCCGGGGATTCACACGGTGGACGCGGTGGGTGTGCTCCGGCCGGTAAGCGTGGAGGTCCAACCTTCGGTGAGCGCGGAGGTGACGCTGCGGCCCGAGGGAGACCGGTTCCAGCTGGAGGTGAACGCCCGTCCCACGGAGGCGGGCGCTCCGCCCATCGCGGATGGCGCCGTGATGGTGAGCGGGCTGGAGGGCTCGACGGTGTCGAACCTGGTCCGCAAGAGCGAGACGCGCTGGGAGGCGACCGTGGCGCCCGTGAAGGCGGGAGCTCGGCTCCGGGCGGCGGTGGAGGTCAAGGCGTACGGTGAGGCGGTGGGCCGAGCGAACGCCGAGGCCGAGGCGCGCTGAGCTCCGGGTCTCCGAGCAAGAATCACCCGTGATGGGTAGGAAATGACGGGAAGACCAACAAGGTTATGACCTGACCGGTCCCTTGTGCATCCCAACCCCGGGTGTCCTTGGAGGACAACGCTCTACGTCCTATGAACGCCACCGACTTTTCGCGGTGGGCATAGGATGGCCATGGACAAGGAGCTGAGCGAAACCCTCAAGAAGGCCATCGGGGCCAACATCCGAAAGGCGCGGCTGCGCCTCGGGCTCTCCCAGGCACGCCTGGCCGAGATGGTCGAGATGTCGACCGAGGTGCTCGGACGGATGGAGCGCAAGAAGGTGCTGCCGCGGCTGGAGCGGCTGGTCCTCCTGTGCCGAATCCTTGGGGTGTCGCCTGATCAGATGCTGGGCTTCACCGCTGGCCCGAGTCATCCGCCGGCCGCGCCGACCTCACCGGCCTACGACGAGATGATGACGGTGATGCGTCACTTCTTCCTGCAGATGGAGTCACGCTTGACGGAGGCGGAGCGCAAGGAGTTGATGCAAACCTTCGCTCACCTGCAGCGGCTGATCACCCTGATGAAGAAGAAGGGGCCATCGGCGGTGATGTCCCGGCGTACGCGCCAGTCTCGGAGCCGGAAGTAGCAGGAATCGACCTGATTAACATCCCTGACAGGTAGGACGGAAGCACGAAACCGGTAAAGTTCTAACCTGGGTGGTCGGCTTCTCATGCGGACCTCGCATGTCCTTGCGAACCCAACTCATTACGTCTTACCTATGGCCCCGACTTTTCACGATGGGCAGAGGTCATGGACAGCGAGCGGTCGAAGGCCCTTAAGAAGACTCTCGGCGCGAACATCCGCAGGGCGCGGATGCAGCAGGGCATCACACAGGAGCGGATGGCGGAGTTGATCGACATCTCGCCTGAGGTGTACGGGCGCCTGGAGCGTGGGGGCATCTTTCCCCGGGTGGAGCGGCTGGCGGACATCTGCGAGAAGCTGGGCGAGTCGGCGGATCAGCTGCTGGGACTCTCGTCGTCCGAGCGGCCGCATCCCAGACCGCCGGACCCGCGACATGACGAGTGGCTGATGCTGATGAGTCGGTTCGTGCCGGTGATTCCGAAGCTGACGCAGTTTCAGCGGTTGGCGGTGCGGCGACACATGGCGGACCTGCACCGGTTGCTACTGACGTTCGTGGAGCCGGAGGCGAAACTGGCGGCGAAGTACCGCAAGCGTCGGGGCACAGCAGGCAAGTGAGCACGGGGGGTTGTAGCGGGGGCCAAATCGGAACTCCCGTAACACCCCGAACCTGCTTTCTGGAGCATCCGGAACGTTGATCCCCGAAGGGGGATGGCGGATGATGTAACCCCTTGTTCTCGCTAACTTTTCGAAGTGCTTATCTGGCACTGACAGTGCTTGTGTGCCTCGCGAGTACCGCGCAGGCGGCAAAGTTGCCTGATGTCGTCGTGACCGGCGATCCGGTGGTGCCGTCACCCGGGCAAAGCGGCACGGGACTGTGCGTTGCCAACAGCATCTCGACGGATCCGAACGTCGACTTTCCTGAGAGTACTTCGGCTTTTATCGGTGGGCTGAATGACTTCATGGAACGGACCGCAGCGAGCCGGGTGACTTACGTGCTCCGCGCACCGTTCGATCTGTCCAACAACCACACCAATACCCCTCAAGCGAGCCGAGGGGACTTCCTTGACGCCATTCAGGGGTGTCCCAGCTACGGCTGCGGTTTCTTCATCAACGATACGACGACACCCTTTGGCTCACGCTTCCGCGGGTACCTGAACGTCACTCCGGACATGGTAGGCAAAGTGCTTCACTTCGGTTTTTACACCGATGACGCAGTGAGCTTTACCATCTTCGATAAAGCCAACACTCAGTACCAGGTCATCAATCGGCCACCTGTGCGGTTCCAATACACGTGGCGAAGCACAAACAACGTCACCTTCCTGCAGTCCGGGCTCTATCCTGTCGAGGTCCTCTACGCGCAGGGCACGGATCACGCGGCCCTCGAGATGTCGCTCTTCGAGGGAGTTTTTTCTGATTTCGAGCAGACAGCAGCCACCTCGGCCTCTCTGAGGCAAGCCGATTTTCTTCTCGTTTCGCCTGAGAAGTTCTTCCAGACGGAAACCGGGCGCCCGTCTGGCACACCTACCGCGCCACAAGATCTCAACCAGTGCGCACAGTGCAACCGCGCCAATGCGAATACGCCCGGCAACGGTGGCTGTGGCCTGAACTCCGGCTTCTACTGCAACGGTGCCGCGCTGTGCGCCCCCTGTGACACCTCCCGGGTCTGTGGCCCGTCCTGTTCTCCCTGTGGCGCCAGCACCCCCAACTGCATCAACGTCAACGGCACCTTTACCTGCGTCGAATGCACCGTCGACGGCCAGTGCCCCAACGGCCGCTGCGACCCCTCCACCAACACCTGCAAGGGCTGCAACGACGACGCCGACTGTCCTCAAACCGGCCGCTGTGACACCGCCACCAACACCTGCCAGGGCTGCAACGACGACACCGACTGTCCCGCCGACCAGGTCTGTGACGTCCCCAATGCCACCTGCGTCGAGTGCAACCGCGACGAGGACTGTCCCCCCGACGAGGTCTGCGCCCCCGAGTTCAAGGAGTGCCGCGAGTGCAACCAGGACTCCGAATGCGAGCGCGGCAAGAGCTGCTCCAATCACCAGTGCGTCACCTGCTCCACCAACGACAGCTGCGCCGGCAACTCCTGCAACTGCTGCCCCGGTAACACCCAGTGCGCCTCCCCCACCCCGGGTGCCTCCCCCTCCTGCGTCGAATGCACCACCGACAGCCAGTGCCTCGGCGGCCAGAAGTGCGACACCATCAACGGCCGCTGTGTCGACACCGTCCCGGAGTGCAACACCTCCGACCGCTGCGGCGCCGAATGCGTGAAGTGCCCCACCGAGCGCCCCTTCTGTCTCGATGGCCAGGTCTGCGTCACCTGCCGCAATGACCTCGAGTGCGGCAGCGGCCAGTTCTGTCTCAGCGGGGAGTGCGCCTCCTGCACCACCGACCGCCACTGCGGCTCCCGCTGCGAGGCCTGTGAGCCGGCCACCCCCTTCTGTCTCACCGACGGCACCACCGCCGGCAGCGCCTGCGTGGCCTGCCGCAACAACTCCGACTGCGGCACCGGCGGCCAGTGCAACCCCGCCACCTTCACCTGCACCAACCCCACCGGCTGTGAACAGAACTGCGCCGAGCAGGGCCTGGTCTGCAACGGCTCGGCCTGTGTCCAGTGCTTCGCCGACGCCCACTGCCCCTGCGGTGGCTCCTGCGACCTGAGCACCAACACCTGCACCGAGCAGTGTGAAGACAGCGGCGACTGCCTCGGCGTCGAGTACTGCTCTCCCCTCACCCAGGAGTGCGAGCGAGGCCGCCGCAAGCCGGGCACCTCGCCTCAAGGCGGCTCGTTCTGCTGCGAGACGACCACCGCCGACCTCACCTCCACCGGCACCGGCGCCTTCCTCGCCATGCTCCTGGTGGGCTTCCTCCTCCTGCACTCCCGCCGCTCTCTATGAAGCGCTCGCTCACCACGGCCCTCGCCCTGGCGCTGGGCCTTGCCGCCACCGCCGCCACCGCGCAGGACGCGCGCTTCGATGTCCAGCTCTTCCGGCCCTCCGGAGCCCCTCAAGACGTGGTGATGGTGGGCCAATCCCGGCCCCTCGCGCACATGTCCGCCTCCGGCGGCTTCTTCCTCAACTTCTCGCTCGACCCGCTGGTGCTGGTGAACAAGTCGGGCGACTCCTCCAAGAAGGTGCTCAGCCTCGTCGGCAACCGCCTCCAGCTCGACGCCATGGCCACCGTGGGCGTCTTCGACTGGGCCGAGCTGGGCGTGGACATGCCCCTGGTGCTCGCCCAGGGCGGCGACAACCTGGAGGCCATCGGCTCCGAGGGCGCCATCAAGGGCTATGTCCTCGGAGACCTGCGCCTCACCGGCAAGGTCGCCGTCCCCGGCCTGCGGCGCCGCCCCGAGGACTCCGGCCTGGGCGCCGCCATCACCTTCGGCCTCGGCCTTCCCACCGGAGACCAGGAGGCCTTCGCCAGCGACGGCGAGCTCACCTACTCCCCCGGCCTGCTGGTGGACTACCGCTTCGAGAGCGGCATCCTCCTGTCCGGCACCGCCGGCCTCTGGGACCGCCCGGACCGCGTCTTCAATGGCACCACCGTCGGGGACATGGCCCCCTTCGGCATCGCCGCCGAGGTCCCCATCCTCCGCGGCTCCGGCATCACCGCCGTGGGCATGGTCCACGGCGCCGTCGGGCTCGACAAGCTGCCCGACGAGCCGCGCAACATCCCCGCCGAGCTGCTCTTCGGCCTGCGCTGGTACAGCTCCACCGGCCTCACCTTCACCGTCGGCGGCGGTGGCGGGTGCGGCTGCTCGCTCCAGGCCCCTTCGCTGCGCTTCTTCACCTCCATCGTCTGGGTGCCCGCCAAGACGGCCGAGTGGGAGGCCATCGAGAAGTTCAAGGAGCCGCCCGAGCCGCCTCCTCCGCCTCCGCCCGACTCGGATGGGGACTCCGTCACCGACGACCTCGACGTGTGCCCCAAGGAGCCGGGCCGTGCCGACCGTGGCGGCTGCCCCATTCGTGACGCCGACGGCGATGGCGTGGAGGACTCGCTCGATAAGTGTCCCCAGGTCGCCGCCGGTCCCGACGGCAAGGGCGGCTGCCCGCTGGTCCGCATCCAGGGCAACAAGATCCTCATCCTGGAGCAGGTGAACTTCGCCACCGACCAGGACGTCATCCTCTCCGAGTCCTTCCCCATCCTCGAGGAGGTCTCCCAGGTGCTCAAGACGCACCCGGAGATCAACCGCCTCCTGGTCGAGGGCCACACGGACGCGCGCGCCAGCGATGACTACAACCTGGACCTGTCCAACCGCCGCGCGGCCAGTGTGCGCCGCTACCTGGAAGAGAGCGGCGTGTCCACCGAGCGCCTGTGCTCGCAGGGCTTCGGTCGGACCAAGCCCCTGGCGGAGAACGACACCGAGGAGGGCATGGCCCTCAACCGGCGCGTCGAGTTCACCATCCTCCCGCCCGCCGCCGAGGGTGAGCCCCGCTGCCCCGGCGACCCCGTGGAGAAGCCCGGCAAGAAGAAGGGCGGCAAGCGCGCTCCCGCGTCCACGCCGCTTCCCGCCCCGACGAAGCCCGCCGAGAAGCCGTAGCGGCGGAGCTTCTCAGCGGGCGGACGGCGCCCGGGGCCTCATGCTTCGACGTTCCATTGGAGCAGGGGGCCCCGGTGGGTTCGCGCCCCCAGGCCCAGCGCGACGGGTGGGACGTAGAGCCCCAGTTGCTCGCGCTTCCACCACGCCCCCGTGCTCCGCCGCGTGGCCGGGTCCGTCATCCGGTAGTCGTACAGCACCGCGCGCACATACCGGGGCGGGCGCTCGGGGAACGGGTTGCGCTCGAGGAGCGCCAACACCTCCGGCGAGCCCTCCAGCAGCCGCACCAGCAGCGACAGGAACCAGCTGGGCGGCGAGCCCAGGGCCGCGAACCACATCTGCCAGTCCAGGCGCGGCTGGTGCGGGGCCACCTGCCGGGGCGCCTGGTCCAGCCGCGACACCTTGTAGCGGAACGGGTACTCGCGCCAGTGCTCTCCATCCTCCGAGCCCTCGATGGAGATCTCCGGCCGCTCCACCGTCATCACGCTGAACAAGCCATAGGAGTTCACCGCGCGCAGTGGACGCGCCCACTCCTCCAGGCGCTCCAGGGCCCGTGGGAGCTGCCGGGGCAGTCCGAAGCGGGCGAGCAGCTCCCTGGCGCCGAGCACGAGCAGCGGCAGGGCCGCCGCGCCTCCCAGGAGCGTGCGCCAGAGCGGCCGAGGACGCGCGGGCTCCACGGGGCCGAGGGGCAACACGCGCGCGAGGGCCTCGTCGTCCAACAACCACAGGCCGAGCACGAGCGACTGGAGGTTGAAGAAGCCGTAGTTGCCCGTGGCGAAGATGGTCCCCTGCAGCAGGCCGAAGAGCGCGAAGGCGAGCTGGCGGGGGCGCCTCGGCAGGAGGGTCAGCACCGGCACCGCGGTCTCCATCACCAGGGTGGCCGCCGTGGAGGCCTTCTGCAGGCGCTGGGGCAGCTGGTGGGCGTACCAGCCGCCACGCGTGGGCAGGGGCGCCGTCTCATAATAGTGGTTGCACGCGGTCAGCTCCCGCCAGGTCCGGTCTCCGGACTGGAGCTTGCTGAGGCCCGAGCCCAGGTAGAGGCGCAACAGGAGCGCCCGGAAGAGCGCCACGTCCAGCGCGGAGGGCGACTCCCGCCCCAACCCGGGCCGCACGCCGCCCGGCGCCGTCACCACCGCGAGCAGCCCCATCTCCAGCAGCAGGGCATCCCACTGGAAGGAGAGGAACTCGCGGCCCACCGAGACATAGGAGAGGTACAGGGCCCACAGCAGGGCCGCGCTCGTCCTCGGCGCGACATTGAAGAGCAACGCCAGCGACAGCAGCTGTCCGGCCCGGGCGCCGCGCACCAGCGCCGCATCGGACGCGTCCAGCCAGAACACCGAGGGCAGCAGGTGGAAGCGCTCCTTCCCCAGTGTCTGGAGCTGCTCCGAGCCCACCCAGTCCTTCACCGGGCGGATGCCCCGCGAGCCGAAGAGCCCCGGCACCTGCCGGCCCAGCGAGGTGAATGCGATGAGGAAGGTGCCTCCGAGCAACCTCAGGAACAGCCACCGCACCTGGCGATAGTCGGCGGGCCCCACGTAGCGCCGCCCATAAAGGAGTCGATCCAGCCGCGAGGCCTGGACTCGGTGGCTCGCGATGACGCGGTACACCCCCCGGGTGACCGAGCGCACGCCCGGGAGCAATCCCAACCGCGCGGCCCAGCGTGTCCCGCGTCGAGGCGACGAGAGGAGCATGCGGAAAGCGGCCTCGGCTCCCTGGAAGACAGCGCCGGAGGGCTCGATGAGCTGCATCGCACGCCGCGCCTCCTTGCGTCGGATGCCCAGCAACCAGCGCACCGCCGGCCGTGCCGGAAGGAAGCGCACGCGCCCTCCGGTGTGCGCCTGCCACCTAGTCACCCACCTCCGGCAGAAACCGCAGTCCCCGTCGTACAGCACCAGCGGTCGCGACGTCAGGCCCAGACGCATGGCTCTCTCCCGGTCTCTCCTGGGAAAGATGGGAGTCCCCCTTGCCCCTTCGAAGCCCCGTGCCTGCTCGCCTGCTGACCGAGAGGCCCAGCGGGCTCATTCGGGGGCTTTCCCGGGCAGTGCCTAGCTTTGCTCGCATGAGCGAGCCGAAGACGAAGGCCACGGACCTGGATGAGATCGTCCCAGGTGTCTACAACTGGCACGTGCGGGATGACCGCATCGGCGCGCGCAGTGACGCCTATGCGGTGGTGGACCGGGATGGTGCCGTCGTCCTGATCGACCCGCTGCCCATCGACGAGTCCCTGCTGCGCCCGCTCGGCACCATCAGCGCCATCGTGCTCACCGCGGGCAACCACCAGCGCTCGGCCTGGCGCTTCCGCAAGCTCTTCCACGTACCCGTGTGGGCCCCGGAGAACGCTCACGGCCTCGAAGAGGAGCCGGACAACTTCTACGCCAGCGGCGCCTCCCTCCCCGGAGGCCTGAGCGCGTTCCACACGCCCGGCCCCGCCGAGGTCATGTTCACCCTCTGGTGGCAGCAGACCCCTCGGGGCGTCGTGTTCATCTCCGACCTGCTCACCCACGAGGGGCGCGGCCGGCCGGAGTTCGTCCCCGGCCAGTACCAGGACGACCCGATGCGCACCCGCGTGAGCGTCCAGCGCGTGCTGGACCACCTCCCCGCGGACACCCTCTGCTTCGCCCATGGCGAGCCCATCGTGGGGGCGGGCAAGTCCGCGCTCCGGCTCGCGCTGGAGCTCGATGACGAGCAGCCCTCGGCGCCCGCGCCCTGAGGCTCACTTCGCCGCGGGCGTCTCCTCGAGCTGGCAGTTCATCGCCAGCTTGAGCACCACCTCTTCCAGCGTCACCACCTGCTGCTCCACCGCGCCCGGCGGCGCGCAGTTGGCGAGCCGCAGCGGCCGATCGCCCTGCGCCACCGCGGCGAAGGCCTGCGCCTGCTCCACCCAGCGCTTCATCAGCTCGGCGCGGTGGGCTTCCGGATTCTTGAGCTGAACCGCCGGCTCGGAGAACGTCGTCCCGAGCCCCGCCTTCTCCGCCGCCGCACGCGCCTGGTCTCCCACGCGGAGGAGCGCGGTCATCAGCTCGGCGCGCCCCCAGTAGTCCAGCGTCGGCGGCAGCGTCACCTCCAGGCTCCCGTGGACCGAGACCCTGCGGCCCACCTTGTTGTCCTCCAGGGAGACGGGCTGGACTCCGACCCCTCGCATCCGCACCGCCAGCTCCGCCTTCGTGGTGTCCTGCGCCGTGCGCACATACGGCTCCACCGCGGCCTTGAGCGCCGGCACCACACCGTCCACCGAGGCCGTGTCCTTCCAGAAGGAGAAGGAGACCACCATCAGATCCGGCCGCACCACCGTGTCGGCGCTCGAAGGCGTCCCCGGCACGGCCGGCATCGGGTTGCTCTTCTCGCGATAGCTCGACGCATAGGAGATGCCCCGGCCCCCATCACCGCAGGACGTCCACAGCAGGGTCAGCAGCATGCAGCAGGAAAGCAGCGAACGACGCAGGGACATGGCACGAGGCTCCACGGGCAGAGACGGTCCCGGGCCTTACTCCAGGGGCCCCTCGCGCACCAGCACGTGGCCTTCCTCCAACCCCGGCGGCACCAGGTGCAGCACCTCTCCCGCCTCAGCGCGCTCCAGCAGCCTCCGCAGCGCCGCCGTGTCCTTCACGGACACCCGCATCGTGGGGGCCACGGTGAGCCGGCGCTCCATGGCCGCCACCTGGCGCGCTTCGTCCTCCAGCTCCGTCTCGTAGAGGAAGCTCTGCTCCACATACTCATGAGCGCCCGGCACCCGCCCCACCAGCCGCAGCGGCCCCAGGCGCGTGTGGACGCGCACGCTCGGGTTGTGCCACTGCGCCACGCCTCGCAGGCGCCGCGCGCGCAGCATCCTCAGCGTCAGCATCTTCGCCCACATCCCGGCACGGATGCCGCGCACGAAGCTCAGCAGCGAGACTCCGATGAAGACCCCGGACACCACCGAGGGCGCCGCGTAGTAGGCCGCGCCGACGGTCAGCGCTTCGTCCGGAAGCCCCAGCCGCTCACGCGCCGAGTCCTCGAGCAGCCTCGCCGGACAGCGCAGCAGGCCGATGGCTCCCGGTAGCAGGTAGAGATCCGACACCACCCAGCTCGGAGTCCCCAGCGCACCGAACGCGAGCTGGTTCAGCTCCCGGTACTGCAGCACCAGCGCTCCGTGCTCCTCGGCTGGCAGGAAGGTCGCCGGGACTCCCGCGGGCTTCAGGTCCAGTGCCTGCGCGTTGGCGGAGGCACCCAACGCCGCGAGCGACAGCTCCGGGTGACGCGAGAAGAAGTCAGCGGCCAGCCCGTGCATGTCAGCCCTCGGCCTCCATTCGCGCCGCCACCGCGGACAGGCGGTGCTCCTCCGGGACGGTGAACGAACCCGGCTCCAGCCGCGCCTGGGAGACCAGGCACCGGGACGCGCCGCCCCCCTTTTCGCACAGCTCCCGCATGACAAACGGGATAACGCGCATGCCCTGCGCCTCCACCAGGGCTCGCACCCGCTCCGGGACCACGCTCGGCGCGAGCAGCTCCCGCCCGAACGGCAAGCCATTGGTGGCGTAGCGGCGGATCTCCTCTCCCGTCACCGGCAGCAGCCGCTCTCGGCCGAAGCGCTGCTCCAGCAGGGCGTGGGAGGCTGGCGTCATGACCTCCGCGCATACCAGCATCCGGTCCACCGCGGGCAGTGGCAGCAGGGCCATGTTGCCGTGGAAGGCGGGCTCGCGCAGCTCGATGCGCAGCACCTCGCCCGGGAAGTACCGCGCCGCCGCCTCCATGCCCTCGAGGTTCGTGCGGACTCCGTGAAAGAGGAGCGTCGCCCCGTCGAAGGTCGCCACGTCCCCATGCGCCTCCCAGATGCCCACGCCCAGGTCCACCACCTCCAGGCCCATGCGCTGGGCCAGCCCGGACCAGTGCGCCTGTTCGCCCTGGCGGTGAGCCGAGAACATGCGCGGCAGCAGGAAGAGCGGCGCGGCGCCCTTGCGCGCCAGGATGTGGCCGGACTCGGCGGCGTAGGGCATGCCGGTCAGCTCCGCCGAGGGAGAGGGCAGCGCCACCACCATCGCCCCGCGCGACTCCAGCGCTCGCGCGAAGCCCAGCCACTCCTGGCGCGCCGCGCGGGCGTCCACCTGCCCCGCGCCCTGGCTGCGGAAGTTGGCCCGTCCGCGCAGCGCCCACGTAGGCCCCGGCGGTGACATCAGGAATAGGTCGATCATCGCTTTCTCAGCTTATCCCGGCCTCCGGGCGGCAATGCACGATGGCCAAACGTCGATGCATCCATCTCTGGCCTCGGACGCGCGAGTCGATGAGGCTCTGTCCCCGCGTGGACGAGACCAACCTGCCCGAACCCGATGAGCTACAGCGCCTGCTCTCCGCCGTGGTGTCCCTGCCGGCGCTGAGCCCCCATGCCGCGCGCCTGGAGCGCCTTCGCCAGGACTATGTCCGCGGCGTGGAGCGCAAGGATGCGCCCCTCTCCGTCGCCCTGGTGGGGGCCACCGGCGCCGGCAAGTCCACCCTGCTCAACGCCCTGGCCGGCCAACACCTGGCCCGCGAGGGAGAGAACCGGCCCACCAGCACCGCCTCCACCGTCTTCGCCCCGGCCGGCGCGGACCTGGAGTCGCTCGCCCGCGTGGGTGCCTCGGTGGTGCGCTACACCGCCAGCCCCCACGGCCTGTGGGCCGGGCAGATCTTCATCGACACGCCGGACCTCAACAGCGTGGCCACCGCCCACCGCGACGTGGCGCGCGCCGCGCTGGAGCTGGCCGACGTGGCCCTGGTGGTGATGCACCGCGGGAGCGTGGCCGAGGCCTCCCAGCTCCAGTTCCTCGCCGAGTTCGCCACGCGCCGCGCCCTCGTCTTCCTCATCAACTTCGCCGACGAGCTGTCCGCCGAGTCCCGCGAGGCCCTCAAGGCCCAGGCGCGCAAGCTCGCCTCCGAGCGGCTGGGGCTCTCGCAGGACGCCGTGCCCGCCTTCGCCATCAGCGCCCGGTCCGCGCGCGAGGGCAAGGATGTCTCGGGCGAGTTCGGCGCCTTCCTCTTCCACCTCCGGGAGCTGGCCACCCAGGCGGTGGCCTCGCGCGTACGCCGGGGCAACGCCCTGGGCGCTCTGGGCGAGGTGGCCTCGCGGGTGGACACCGCCCTGCGGGACACCGAGGAGCTGATCGGCCGCACCCGCTTCTCCCTGGAGGCCGGCCTCACCCGGATCGGCGAAGGGCTGCACCACGACTTCGACATGCGCCTCGAGTTGGCCCACGGGCACCTCGCCACCGAGGTGCGCCGGCAGGCCGCGGGCCGCTTCTGGGGTCCGGCGGCCTGGGGCCTGCGCCTGTCCATGTGGGGAGCGGGCGGCCTCGGCGCCGCGACGCTGCTGTCCCGGACCAGCCTTCCGGTGGGGCTGGCGGTGGCCGCGGCCTCCACCGCGCTGGACGCGGTGCGACAGCGCACCCGCGCCCATGCCGCCGAGTCGGCGGTGGTGGAGCCCTTCGAGGATGACCTGACGGTGGAGGCGGCCGCGCGCGCCGCGCTCACCGAGGCCCGCGCCGTCGCACACGCCAGCGGGCTGGAGCCCGAGACCCTCGGAATCCCCAACACGCAGACCTTGCTGACGGAGTTGCAGTCGGCACGCGCGAGCACCTGGCGCTACACCGCCACCACGGCGGTGGCGGGGGCGGTCTCCGACTGGTGGAGCGTGGCGCGGTGGCTGGTGCTGCCGCTCATCAACCTGCCCCTGTTCGTCCTGCTGGGGCACGTGGGCTACCGCGTGGTGCGCGCCTACCTGGAGGGACCGCTGCTGAGCACGGAGTACTTCCTCAACGCCGGCGCGCTCTTCATGCTGCTCGCCGGCGTGGGGGCGCTCCTGGCCTCAGCGAGTCTCGCGGGCGCTGGCCGAGCCGCTCACCGGGCGGGCCGGGCGCGGTTTTCCCAGGCCCTCGCCACCCTGAGCGGGAGGCTGGGAGAGGCTGTCGATGACAGCCTTCGCCCCGGGCGGGAGGCCGCGCGTCGCCTGCTCGCGCTCATCCGCACCCGTTGAGAGCGACACCATCGGCTCGCCGACCTGCTGACGCTCGCGCGCCGCGACCATGTTCTCCTGGGACTCGCGGCACACCGGCGCGGCAATGCGCGTGTCACGCACCGGGTCGCCATAGCCGACGATGCGCGCCGGCACCGAGGGGTTGTTCCACCCGCGGCCCGACTCGCGCGCCACCTTGAAGTGCAGGTGCGGACCGCACGACCAGCCCGTGGAGCCGGAGAAGCCGAGGAGCTGGCCCTGCTTCACGCGCGCGCCGGACTTCACCACCACGGCGCTGAAGTGCAGGTACTGCGTCTCCAGCCCGTCGCCATGGGAGACGACGACGTAGTTGGCCTGCGGAGCGAACTTCTCGTCGCAACCACCTTGCGTGCTGTCACCGCGCGCCAGGCGCACCACCCCGTCCCGTGCGGCGACGATGGGGGTGCCTTCCGGCATGCGGAAGTCCCACGCGTAGGTGTCGTTGTGCTTGTGGCTGCCCGTGTCGTGACCTTGGCTCACCGTGTAGATGCGGCCGCAGGCGAACGGAACGCCGACCTCGGGCATCGCCGCGAGGGAATTGGGGGAGACCACCGGAACCGAAGCGAGGATCAGGAGGGTGGGAAGGATCATGGTTGGGGCCGCCTCTCAACGGAGGGAGATCCTTCGCATATTCCGTGACCCTATTTCGCTAGTGGGCCGGCCGCCGCGCGGACCAGGAGAAAGGCCCTCGCTCGGCCAGCTGCTCACCCGTGCCCCGCATGGCCCTCCCTCCCCTAGGCTGTTAAAAACTCTGACTGACTGGTCACTTTTTAATCGAAGAGGTAGAACGAGGGCATGCCTCCCCGTAAGGGCACACCCGCCGAGCCACCCCCGCGTCCCCGCCGCACGCAGCAGCAGCGCCGCGAGGAGACGCGGCGCCGGCTGTTGGACGCCACCATCGAGGTGCTGGTGGAGCAGGGCTATGCCCGACTCACCACGGTGGAGGTGGCCCAGCGGGCGGGCGTCTCCCAGGGCGCCGTCTTCACCCACTTCGACACCAAGGCGGACCTGCTCGGCGCGGCGGTCGAGCACCTCTTCCCCCGCCTCATCCAGGACTACCTGGCTGGCTTCGGCGGGCTGACCAGCAGCACGGACCGGGTGAGCGCCGCGGTGGAGATGCTGTGGTCCATCTTCCAGCGCCCCGAGCTGCAGGCCGCCATCGAGCTGTACGTGGCGGCGCGCACGGACAAGGAGCTGCAGGCGGCGCTGGCCTCCATGGAGGGCCCCCACCGGGACAACCTGGTGCGCGTGGCGCGCGAGCTGTTCCCCGAGGGCGCCTCGCACCCGGACTTCGAGGCCGTGGTGGAGCTCGTCATCGACGCCATCCAGGGCAGCGCCATCGCGCGCGTGGCCCGGCCCGACCACCCCGCGCTCCAGCGGATGCGGCAGGTCCTCACCCGCTTCGTACGCAGCAGCTTCTCTCGCGGCCGGCACCGTCCGCTCAAACGGACTTGAGGAGGTCACCCATGGACACCGCTCACATTCCCGACCTCATCACCCCCGCGGTCCCCTTCTTCGTCGTCTCGCTCATCATCGAGGGCTGGGTAGCGAAACGAATGAAGGACTCGGGACGCCCGCTGCTGGGCCACACGGTGAAGGACACCGCCGCCAGCCTCTCGATGGGGCTGGGCAACCTCGTTGTCGGCATCTTCTGGAAGGGCATCGCCTTCGCCTTCTACCTGGCGCTCTACCAGCTCACGCCGCTGCGGATGGGCTCGGGCGTGGCGGCCTGGGTGCTGCTCTTCTTCGCCGATGACCTCTGCTACTACTGGTTCCACCGCATCCACCACGAGGTCCGGCTCTTCTGGGCCTCGCACGTCATCCACCACTCCAGCGAGCACTACAACCTGTCCACGGCGCTGCGGCAGACGTGGACGCCCATGACGGGGCTGCCCTTCTGGGCTCCGCTGGCGCTGCTCGGCTTCCACCCGGCGATGATCGTCACCGCGCAGTCCATCAGCCTGCTCTACCAGTACTGGATTCACACCGAGGCCATCGGCCGAATGGGGCCGCTGGAGTGGGTGCTCAACACGCCCTCGCACCACCGGGCCCACCACGCCTCCAACGAGCGGTACCTGGACAAGAACTACGGCGGCATCCTCATCATCTGGGACCGGCTCTTCGGGACCTTCGAGCCCGAGACGGAGCGCCCCGTCTACGGGCTGACCAAGAACATCCACACCTTCAACCCGGTGCGCATCGCCTTCCACGAGTACGCCGCCATCATTCGGGACGTGCGGCGCCCCGGGCCGCTGCGCATCCGGCTCAGCCACATCTTCCGAGGCCCGGGCTGGAAGCGCCCGGAGCCCGAGGCCCGCCCCGCCCCCACGCCCACGCCCACGCCGACCCTGCCGGCCTGAGGCTTCCGCTTGGGGAAGAAGCCGACCTGAGCCAGTGTTCGCGCCCGCGCCGCGCCGTCACGGGGCGCACGGGAGGGAACCGCACATGAAGGCGCATTCCGGGAGGGCTCCACGCGCGTGGTGGCTCGGGCTGTTGATGGCTCTCATGGGGTGCGCCACCGCGCAGTCCGCGGAGTCCGGTGCCGCTCCGGCCTCCGCCACTTCGGGAGAGCCGGTCACGGCCTTCGTGGGCGTCTCCGTCCTCCCGTTGGACTCCGACACGGTGCTCGTGGACCAGACCGTGGTGGTGCGCGGCGAGCGCATCGAGGCCATCGGTCCCACTCCCTCCACGCCCGTGCCGGCTGGGGCGACGCGCATCGATGGGGCGGGCCGCTACCTCATGCCCGGCCTGGTGGACATGCACCTCCACCTGATGCCCGGCGAGGGCGCTCCCTCGGACCCGGCGGTACAGCAGCTCTCGCTGCTCCTGGCCAACGGCATCACCACCGCGCGCGCCCTGGTGGCGCCTCCTACCGCCCTCGCCCTGCGTGAGCGCGTCGCGCGCAGGGAGGTGCTCGGTCCCCTGCTGCGGGTGGCGGGGCCCTCCTTCCACGGCAAGAGCGTGCAGGGCCCGGAGCAGGCCCGACAGAAGGTGCGGGAGCAGAAGGCCGCCGGCTATGACCTGATCAAGACCCATGGCGGCCTGGGCCGCGAGACGTACGACGCGATGGTGGCCGAGGCCAAGGCCCAAGGCCTGCGCGTGAGCGGGCACGTGACGCCGGACGTGGGGCTTGCGCGCGCGCTCGAGGCGGGCCAGCAGATCGAACACCTCGACGGGTACCTCGCCGCGCTCCTGCCTCCCGGGGACAAGGCGGAGGTGGGCCAGGTGGAGCTCGGTGACGTGCTCTCCCGGATGGACCTGGCCCGCCTGCCCGCCATCGCCGAGGCGACGAAGCGCGCGGGCATCTTCAACTCCCCCACCCTGGCCCTCTTCGAGGTGGTGGCCAGCGAGGGGGCCGTGCCGGAGCTGCGCACGCAGCGCGAGCTGCGCTACGTGCCGAGCGCCGCGGTCGATGCGTGGACGAAGGAGCTGCTCACGGGCCCCCTCTCGCAGGCCCCCGCCGCCAACAAGCAGAAGTTCCTCGAGCTGCGTCGCCAGGTGCTGCGCGGCCTGCACGCGGCGGGTGTCCCCCTGCTGGTGGGCTCGGACTCGCCCCAGCTCTTCATGGTGTCCGGCTTCGCCCTGCACCGGGAGATGGAGGCCCAGGTCGCCGCCGGCCTGCCTCCGCTCGCCGTGCTCCAGGCGGCCACGCGCAACGCGGCGGCCTACTTCGGAGAGTCCAGCCAATGGGGCGCCGTGGCTCCCGGCCAGCGCGCGGACCTGCTGCTGCTCAACGGCAACCCGCTGAAGGACATCCAGCTCGCGCGCGCCATCGCCGGGGTGATGGCGCGTGGCCAATGGCTGCCCAAGAGCGAGCTGGATGCGAAGCTGGAGGAAGCGGCCACCGCCGCCAAGGCCACCAAGGCCGCCGGGAAGTAACCCATGCCCGCGCCTTAATCCCCTTCAGGTAAGTGAGTGAAGACCCAGTTCCCCAGAGAGGACCGCCGCCTCTCATGTGCATAGCCGCTCAGGCGCTTCCGCCAGGTGCTGAGGGCTGCTCAGCGGAAAGTTGGCTCCGAGTCTTGCCTTAGAGGCCGCCCCGGCGGCGCTTCCGTCAAACCTGTCTGATGTCTGACAGGTTTGCTCAGCCCCCGCTCTGGGCAGGCGCTCAAGTCCTGATCGCTCTGCCTCCACGGAAACGGTGACCATCGCTCAGTAGCTTCGGCAACTTTGCTGAAAGGGGTTAGCGTGGCGGTTCGGAGGTCATCACCGCCGTGGGGTTGCCGAGCCGCAGGTGTACCTCGACGCGGCGGTTGCTCTCGCGGCCCTGCTCGGTGGCGTTGGTGTCGACGGGCCGCGCCGCGCCGAAGCCCCGGGCCCGCAGCCGGTCCGCGGGCACGCCCCGCTCGATGAGGTAGCGGCGCACCGCCTCGGCGCGCTCCTTCGAGAGCGCCTGGTTGTAGTCGGGGCCGCCCACCGCGTCCGTGTGACCCTCGATGACGACGAGCGGAATCTCCGGGTGCTCCTGGAGCACCTGCGCCGCCCGGTCCAGCACGCGCGAGTTCTCGGGCGCCGTGGCGCTGCCCGTCTCGAAGAAGACCTGACCGTTGAGCACGAGCCGCTCGCGGGTGAGGGTGACGAGCTGCGGCATGTCGGCCGCGCACCCATGGTGCTCCGGCGAGCCTCGCTCCCGCACGCACGCATCCAGCACATCCACCACGCCATCCCCGTCGGTGTCGGCTTCCGGAGACGCGAGCCTGCTGGGCGCGGGAGGCGCGGAGCTCGGCGCGGAAGACTCGGGAGGCGAAGCCTCGGAGTCAGCCTCCTCTTCCTCGGACGGGGCCTCGGGCCTGCGCGGCCGCACGGGCGTGACGAACTCGTAGATGATCTCAGGCTCGGGCGGGGGATCGGGCGCGAGGGTGAAGGCCAGGCCGATGAGCACGCGGAACTGCGGGGTGCCCGGCTCCTGGCCAAAGCCCATGCCTCCCACGGCGAACACCTCCATCGTCGGCACGGGCGCATAGCGCGCTCCAGCCAGGGCCTCCACGGTGGCGGTGGTGCGGCCCTGGGAGAACGTCGCGCGCAGGCCCAGCTCGCCTCGCAGCGGCGAAGTCACCGTGGTCACCCCCGCCCCCACGCGCAGCTCGTTGCCCACCTCATCCTGTGAGCCCGAGGCATCCCCCAGCGCGACGGAGGGGCGCAGCAGCACCCCGGCTTCGAGCACGGGCGCCACCAGGCCCAGGCGCTTGCCCACCATCACCTGGGCCCCGACGCTCGTGCCCGCCTCGCGTGCCAGCACCGACGTGCTGCCCACCGGCAGGCCCACGCCCACCTTCAACGCCACGTCCACGAGATCTTCGGAAGCCTCGCTGAGCAACCCCAGGCGGCCCTGGAGCCAGGGCGAGCCGACGCCGCTGCTCGACGGAGAGGAGATGCCCTGCGCGGTGAGGTCATCGCCCTGCTGCAGCGCCACCACCGGCAGCCCCGCGCCCAGCTCGAGCCACGGCAGCACGCCATACGCCAGCGCCAGCACCGCCGTGGCGCGGTCCTTCACGAGCGACAGCCGCTGCCCCTCGCTGTACACCGAGAGCGGTTTGCGCTGGTAATGGCCCACCAGCACGACGCGCAGCTCCCGGGCCGAGAGCAGCTCCGCGCCGCTCAGCACCACGGGCCCACGTCCCGGGTTGAGCTCCAGGCGCTCCAGCGAGAAGTTCGGCAGCGGCGACGACTCCTGGGCGTGGGCCGAGGCCACGGCGAGCCCCACGAGCACCAGCGCCACACCCCAACGGGCGCCGCCCCCTCGTCGATGGATGGGCAAGGACATGGACGACTCCAGGTACACGCGTACCTCGGCGCCCACTCTCCGCCGGATCAGCGGTCCGAGGAAGTTTTGCATCCCTCCCCGAAACAGCCGCTTCCTGCCCGAACTCGCCCTTGTCCCCTGGCCCCGCAATCCCCCTTTTCGCCCTTGCCGACAGTGTGTTCAATGTCATGCGAATCCCCCACCTCACTGAAATGAGGGCTTCACACGCCTTTCCCGCTTGAAGGGGAGGCGCTAGGACAGGGGGGGAAACCCCGGCGTGGAGGAGCGATGAGCCAGCGTGAGCTGTGGGAGCGGTACAAGAAGTACCTGTGCGTCTGCCCGTCCTTGGGGTTCTCGCTGGACGTTTCGCGCATGAAGTTCACGGAGGACTTCCTGGAGCAGATGCGCTGGCCCATGGAGGCCGCCCTCGATGCCATGGAAGCGCTGGAGCAGGGCGCCCTGTCCAACCCGGACGAGAAGCGCCGGGTGGGCCACTACTGGCTGCGCGCTCCGGAGACGGCCCCCGAGGCGGAGATCGGCCGAGGCATCCGCGACACGCTGGCGGACGTCCACTGGTTCGCCGAGGAGCTGCACGCCGGCCGCATCGCGCCGCAGACGGCCGAGCGCTTCACGCACCTGCTCGTCATCGGCATTGGCGGCTCGGCGCTGGGGCCGCAGCTGGTGGCGGACGCGCTGGGAACGAGCGCGGATGCGATGCGCATCTTCTTCTTCGACAACACGGACCCGGACGGCATGGACCGGGTGCTGACGCAGCTCGGCGACAAGCTGCCGGAGACGCTCACCCTGGTCATCAGCAAGTCGGGCGGCACCAAGGAGACGCGCAACGGCATGCTGGAGGCCGAGCGCGCCTACCAGGGCCGCAAGCTCGACTTCGGCGCGCACGCGGTGGCCATTACCGGTGAGAACAGCGAGCTGGACCGGTACGCGAAGAAGAACAGCTGGCTGCGCACCTTCCCCATGTGGGACTGGATTGGCGGGCGTACCTCGGTGCTGTCGGCGGTGGGCCTGCTGCCGGCGCGGCTGCAGGGGCTGGACGTGGACGGGCTCTTGTCGGGCGCGCGGGAGATGGACCGGGCCACGCGCAACCGCGACGTGATGAAGAACCCGGCGGCGGTGATGGCGCTCATGTGGCACCACGCCAGCAACGGGCGCGGCGCCAAGGACATGGTCCTGCTTCCTTATAAGGACCGGCTGCAGCTGTTCTCCAAGTACCTCCAGCAGCTCGTGATGGAGTCGCTGGGCAAGGAGCTGGACAAGGACGGCAAGGTGGTGAACCAGGGCCTGGCCGTCTACGGCAACAAGGGCTCCACCGACCAGCACGCCTACGTGCAGCAGCTCCGCGAAGGGGTCCACAACTTCTTCGCCACCTTCATCGAAGTGCTCAAGGACCGCGAGGGCCCCTCCATGAAGGTGGAGGAGGACACCACCACCGGCGACTACCTGGTGGGCTTCCTGCTGGGCACGCGGCGGGCACTGTACGAGAAGGACCGCGAGTCGATGACGCTCACCGTGCCGGACGTGAGCGCGCGCTCGCTCGGGGCGCTCATCGCGCTGTACGAGCGGGCGGTGGGCATCTACGCCTCGCTGGTAAACATCAACGCCTACCACCAGCCGGGCGTCGAGGCCGGGAAGAAGGCGGCCGGCGTGGTGCTGGAGATCCAGCGCAAGCTGCTCTCACACCTGCGCGGCCAGAAGGGCCAGGCGCAGACGGCGGAGCAGCTCGCCGCCGCCGTGGGCGCCGCGGACGAGGTGGAGACCGTCTTCAAGGTGCTGGAGCACCTGGCGGCCAACCCGGACCACGGGGTGACGCGCGCCGAGGCCGCCACCCCGTTCGAGGCCCGCTTCAGCGTGGCGTAAGGCGCCCGGCGCCCGGGTGAGGGTGCGGAGCCTCGAAGCTCCGCACCGCCCTCCCCTGGCTACTCGTCGCCGTCGAGCACCCCGTCCTCGTCTCGGTCCACGCCGATGCGCCACTGGGTGCCCTTGGGTACCACGGTCCACGTCAGCTCGCTGCCGAGCCCGGCCCGGCTGCGAAGCTGCGCGGCGCTCACCCGCTCATGGGCGCGGTCGGACTGGAAGTCCCCGCCCCCGCGGTAGGTGTAGCCGCGCTGCCGGCCGCCCTGCCGACCCTTCACCACCAGCCCCACCTTGCCGCTGTCGGCCAGGGAGAGGAAGGTATCCAGCAGGGCGCTCTGCTCCGAGCCCGGCCACGGGGTGCGCAGCGTCACCTGCTGGCCCACCGCCGCGTGGGTGTCCTTGCTGTCGGGACCGGGCGGCTCGAGCACGGTGGTCTCCGAGCCGTGCGGCAGCTCCGAGCCGGAGAACGCCAGCATGAAGGCCGTGAGGTCCGCCAGCTCCTGGTCGCTCTGCACCTGGAAGGCGGGGGCGGCGATGAAGCGGGCGATAGAGTCGGACACGCCGTGGTGGCTGAAGCCGAAGCCCGCGAGGCTCTCGGTGTGCGTCAGCTCCATGCCCTCCTTGTCATAGAGGTTCCGCAGCTGCGGCACCTTGAACACGATGTTGGTGCTGGGGTCCGCGGCGACGAGGCCCAGGTGGCTCTCGCCGTTCGGGCCCGGCGCCAGGGGCACGAAGCGCGTGCCATCCCACGTCATGTTGGTGCCCAGGCCGCTGGGCAGCGTGTGGCAGGTGGAGCAGGCGAAGGCGCCCAGGCCCAGCAGGCGCGGCGGCCGGAAGAGCGCCAGTCCGCGGACGGCGTTGCCGTTGGGCAACTGCTGCCCCGCGGGGGCGAAGCGGCCCGTGGTGTAGCGGCCCGTGAGCGGCAGGTGGGTGGGCAGCGTGTTGTCGAGGTTGCGGAACGGGTTGGGCGGGAAGGTGAGCGTGGCCAGGAAGTCCTTGAACTGCTGCATCTCCGCGGGGCTGAGCATCACGTCATCCCCCTGCAGGTGCATGAAGGCCGGGTTGAAGTCCTCCAGCCCTGCGCGGTCCCCACGCCAGTGCAGCGCCTCCTTGCCGATGATGTCCTGGAGCGTCTGCGTCGTCATTGGCCCCTTCATCGGGTGGACGGGCTCGAAGCCCGTGGTCAGCCCGGGGATGCCCATGCCCTTGTTCTGGCCCGTCAGCGGGTTCATCTCCCCGCTCGGGTCTCCCAGGTCCCACCCCAGCCGATCGATGCGCGCGTCCACGTGGCACGAAGCGCACGAGATGTGGCCCAGGCCTGAAGTCCTACGCGTGTCGTACAGGTGTTTGCGGCCCATCTTGATGGCCGCGGGCGTCGGATCGAAGAAGGGGACCCGGGCCCGCTCCTGGAGGTCCTGCACGCTCACCACCGAGACGCTGGCGGCGAAGCGGTTGAGCACGTAGAGCCTGCCGCGCTGCTCATCCAACGCCAGGCCCGTGGGCCCCTCGCCCACGTCCAGCTGTCCCAGGCGCTGGCCGTTGGCGCCCACCACCACCACGTTGTTGGAGCCCATGCCCGCCACGTACCCGCGCGTGCCCAGCGCGTTCCAGACGATGGCGCGCGGGTCTCCGATGGACTTGTCGCGCTCGGACTGAGGAAGCGTGGGCGTGACGTACGTGAGGTGCGGGTTCAGGTCCTTCTGCCACACGAGGCCCGGCGCGGTCGGGTACACCGCGGCCAACCGCACGCGCAGGAAGCGGCCGTTGACGTTCGGCTCGAAGCGCACCTCGTTGGTGGAGTCGGTGCCCACCACGGTGATGACGCCGCTGGGGTGAACCGCCAGCGCCATGTTCAGGTTCATCAATCCCCGGGCATAGGAGACCGACAGCGAGGACGCGTCGATGATGGCCAGGTCCCGGTCCGGCATGTCCCAGCCCACCGGCCGCCCGGAGGCCGCCGCGTTCGGACCGCTGACGAGCGCCGTCCAGTCATGGGCGTTGTCGTCCATCCACCGGCCCTGGGCGTTCTTCCGCACGATGAGTGGCCCGGGAGGAGGCGTCGGCAGCCCCGAGCGGATGGGCGGGTTGAACGCCGAGCCCGCGTTGGGCGGCGGGTTGATGCCGCCGTAGGGGCCGAGCGGATCGCTCACCACGTTGGGCGGAAAGAGGCCCTCCAGGGTGCCGCCGCCGCTGAGCACGGTGGTGGCGTTGCCCGACTCGAAGATGGCCGCGTACACCTTGCGCCCGTCCGGACTCACCGCCAGGGCGCGCGGATCCTCCCCCAGGATCTTCACGCGCCGAGGAGCCGCCAGGGGCCAGTTCGGATCCACCACCAGCACCGTGTTGACCTGGGAGCAGGTGATGAAGGCCCGCTTGATGGGCCAGCCGGCGAAGACGACGTCCGCGGGCTCATCGTCGGTAGGCACGGTGGCCACCACGTTGAGCGTGGTGAGGTTCACGATGCTCACGCTGTCGGAGATGTGATTGACGACCCACGCCTCCGTGTTGGAGCGAGCGCGCACCGACACCGGCTCGAGCCCCACGGGGATGGTGGCCACCAACCTCGGCTCACGACCGGGGCCGGTCAAATCAAAGACAAGCAAGCGATTGTCCGCCGTGTTGACGGCAAGCAAGCGCGAACCATCCGGTGTCAGCTCCAGCGGATGGACGTGAGGGTTTTCCCAATTCACGAACGAGCCCTGAGCTCGAACGGTGAGAGGGAAAACCCATACCAAGAGGAGACTCCACAGCAAGAGGGAGCGAGGGGCGAAGGGCATCGGGCAGCCTCCGAGGGGGTGGGGATTCAGCTGATCCAGTAATGCATTAGAAAAATCTAATCAAACGTTCAGTTCTCCTTGTAAATGACTGAACCCATTGGAATTCGAGGATTTTTATATATTGTCATTCCGAGTGTCTGGCCTCCATGGGACGCCAAGGCACCGAAGCATCTCCGCTGAAAACCTTCGATACCCTAGAAGCAGAGCAGCCAATCCAGATCTGGATACCCAGAAAGGATGGGTCGAACAAGGGAGTCTCCCCTGACTCGCAGCGAGTCGCGGCAGACTCCCAGGAAAGCACTGCTTCTCGACTCACGAGACATGAGAATGAAGCCCCCGTGCCGCTCGGAGCGGATGCGAGGGATTCGGTTCGAGCATGTCTGGCTTTTCAGTCTCGGGCCGCGCATGCGCCGGGTGAGCATGACCCGGCCGGGGGTGTACGCACACCCCTCAGCGCCGCGTGGGCGGGGACTGGAAGATGCGCAGCAGCAGGGCGATGGAGGGCACCACCGTCAGGATGCCCACGACCAGCGCCACGAGGAGAACGCGCTGCACGGCGGGGCTGGCCGCGGTGGCCTGGAGGGTGATGTCCGGCACCACGAGGTAGGGGTACTGCGAGGCGGCCCAGCCGAGCACGATGAAGCCCGCCTGCACCGCCGCGGCCACGCGCGCCAGCCGGAAGGAGCGGCGCCACAGCAGGGCAAAGGCGGCCAGGGCCGAGAGCGCCGTCACCGCGTGCAGGGCCAGCGCGAAGGGCTCGTGCAGCAGCCCCTGCCACACGCGCGGAGCACCCTGGCGCGCCAGCAGCAGCACCCCGAGTGCGGCGAGGAACACGGCCACGCCGGCGCCCAGGGCCCGGCGGCGGAAGTCCTCTCGCAGCGGCTCGGAGTCCGCCTCGGCGGTGAGGTACACGGCGGCCAGGAACGCGAAGAGGCAGAGCGCCAGCACGCCTACCGCCAGGGCGAACGGCGTCAGCCAGGGCTCGAAGAAGCCGCTCACCACCACGCGCCCCTCCACGCGGATGCGGCCGCTCACCACCGCGCCCACGCACATGCCCAGCAACACGGGGGACACCAGGCTGGCCACGCTGAAGACGAGCCCCCAGCGCCGCTGCACCAGGTCCCCCCGTGCGTCATACGTGCGGAAGGTGAACGCCGTGCCGCGGAAGACGATGCCCAGCAGGAGCAGCGTCAGCGGCACGTGCAGCGCCACGGTGAGCGCCGAGAAGGCGCGCGGAAAGCCACTGAAGAGCAGCACCAGCCCGGCGATGAGCCAGACGTGGTTCACCTCCCACACCGGGCCGAGGGCGTGGGCGATGAGGGCGCGCTGCTCCGCCTTGCGAGGGCCCGAGGCGAGCAAATCCCACACCCCGCCGCCGAAGTCCGCCCCGCCAAAGAGCGAGTAGAGGACGAAGGTCCCCGCCACCGCGAAGCCCAGCACCAGCTCAGTGGGCATCGTCCGACTCCCGGCCGGGCAGCGTGCCGGCCACCTGGCGTGCCAGCAGGAACGTCACCATCGCTCCCAGGAAGAGGTACACCAGCGTGAAGGTCCAGAAGGGCGCGGCCAGGTGCGGCACCGGCGTCACCGCGTCCTTCGTGCGCATCACCCCGTGGATGATCCACGGCTGGCGGCCCCACTCGGTGACGAGCCACCCCGCCTCCATCGCCAGTACACCCAGCGGAGAGGCCAGGAGCCACAGCCGCATCATCCTCGGCCCCGAGGGCCACTCGCGCTTGCGCCACCGCAGCCCCAGCGTCACCAGGGCCAGCAGCGCCATGGCGCTGCCCGTGCCCACCATGAGCTGGAAGGCCAGGTGGACCTTGGCCACCGGGGGCCAATCCTCTCGGGGGAACTCCTTGAGCCCCTTCACCTCCGCATGCGGATCCCCGAAGGCGAGGATGGACAGGCCATACGGAATCTCGAGCGAATAGGGCGTGGTGGCCGTCTCCATGTCCGGCAGGCCTCCCACCCGCAGCGAGGCGCCGCGCTCGGTGTCGAAGTGGCCCTCCATGGCGGCCAGCTTCACCGGCTGGGCCTCCGCGGCGTGCTTGGCCAGGAAGTCGCCCACGAGCGGCTGGGCGAGCGCGGTCACGCACGCCAGGGGCAGCGCCACCGAGAGCGCCTTGCGGTGGAAGGCCGAGCCCGGGTGGCGCAGCAGCACGAAGGCGTGGATGCCCGCCATGGCGAAGGCGCTCGCCTGGTAGCACGAGAGCAGCACGTGCGCCGTCTGGTACGGCCAGCCCGGGCTGAACATGGCCACCAGGGGTTGGATGTCCGTGGGGCCGTTCGGCGTCGGCGTGAAGCCGGACGGATCATTCATGAAGACGTTGACCAGGGTGACGAAGAAGGCGCTCGCCGCCCCGCTCAGCGCCACCATCACCCCGGAGAACAGGTGCAGGCCCGGCGACACCCGCTCGCGCCCGTACAGGTAGATGCCCAGGAAGATGGCCTCGGTGAAGAAGGCCACGCCCTCCAGGCTGAAGGGCAGGCCAATCACTTCCCCGTATTGTCCCATGAACTCGGGCCACAGCAGGCCCAACTCGAACGAGAGCACCGTGCCGCTCACCGCTCCCACCGCGAAGAGGATGGCGGTGCCCTTGGCCAGCTTGTAGCTGAGCAGCCGGTAGTCCGCGTCGCCCGTCCGCCGCGCCTTCAAGTCGCTGAGCACCATCAACACCGGCAGCGCCACGCCTGCCGCGGCGAAGACGATGTGAAAGGCCAGCGACATCCCCATCTGCGCACGCGCATAGAGCAGGTCGTCCACAGACAATCACTCTGCTTTATGCGCGCGTTCCGCGCAATTAAATCTACTTCTGCTCAGCGCGCTGAGGCACGAGCGACTGGACGGAGCTACGGGCGATGGAGGTGGCCAGCGCGGTGCCGAAGATCATGATGAGCTTGCGGCCCATCTCCACGGCGAGCGGGCGCTGCTCGGCGCTGGAGGCCACGCGGGCCGGGTGCTGCCACGCCCGCTGGACGGCCTTGATGCGCTGCCTGGCCAGGATCTGCTCGCGGTGACGGGCCCGCCACATGGCCACGCCCACGCCCACGCCGGTCAGCACGAGCGCCGCCACGGCCGCGCCGATGATGACCTCCTGGTGCCGAGAGGCCTGGTAGCGCACGTTGAGCACGCGCTCGCGCCGCCGCTCCAGCTCCTCCAGGGTGAGCATCAGCTCGTCGCGGATGCGGTCCGCGGTGCGCTCCACCTGCTCGCGGGCGCTCTTGCCGGCGAGCGCATGCTCCTTCTCGTGTTCCTGCTCCTTGTCATGCACGGTGCGCTCCATCTGCTCACGGGTGCTCTGGTCCGGGCTGCGGAAGATGCGATCCTTGTTCGAGGTGTCGTGCCCGTTCTCGTTCCTCTGCTCGAGGTGGCCCCACTCGTTCATTGCAGTGTCTCCCGCGCCCGCTCGAAGTCGGTCTTGAGGCGCTCCTGGGTGTGGGGCAGCGGCTTCTTCGGCAGCTTCTTCACGCCGAACCAGGCCATGCCGCCGGCGATGAGCAGCAGGCCCACCCCGACGAGCAGCACGCCCAGCCAGGGCGTCAGCGGCAGGGCCAGTCCGATGGTGACGAAGAGCGCCGACAGGCCGCACAGCACCAGGGTGACAGCCGCTCCGATGAGGATGCCGCTGGTACGCGCGGCTTTGATTTCCTCGCGCAGCTCCTTCTTGGCGTGCAGCACCTCGGCCTTCACCAGCAGCTTCGCCTCGGCGAAGGCGTGCCGGATGAGCTCGGCGGTGGTCAACGTCTCCAGTTGGCTTCGCTCCAGACGCTCCGATTCGAGTTCCACGTCCCCGCCTCCGGATTTCAGAGGGCGACCGGGCGCCACATCCAGCGCCTCGTGCCCCATTCCTGAGAGAAGGTGGGCAGGGCTGCGCACGGGGTGAAGTCCGCTCGGGGCAGCTGGCACCTGTTCGCCTGCCTGCTTCCCGTGCGGCGGGATGGAATGAGCGTAGGAGGAGCTCAGCGCTTGCGGTGCAGCGCCAGCGCCGTAGCCAGCGTCTCGCGCACCTGGCGTGCCTGGAAGAGCCGGTCCGCCGTGTCCACCAGGTTCTCCAGGTAGAGCACCTGCTTTCTCAGCCGAGGCGGTAGGGCGCGCGTGCCCAGGTGGGCGCCCAGCAGGCCCCCCGTCACCGCCGCCGCCACGTCCACCTCGCCGCCACAGCGCAGCACCAGCGCCAGCGCCTCGCGGAAGTCGTGCGGCACCTTCAGCACCGCGTACAGCGACGTCAGCAACACCGGCACCACGTGCGCCGGCAGCCCGTCCACGCCCTGCAGCTCCGCGCGCGGTACGCCAATCTTCCGCAGCGCATCCAGCGCCCGGCCCTTGTCCCACGTGAGCAGCCGAGGCAGGTGCCGCAGTTCCTCCGCCAGCCCCTTGTCATGTACCGCCGCCGCCAGCGCCAGCCGCTCGCAGAAGTCCGCCGACGTCAGCGGCTCCTCCTCCATGCCCAGCGCCACCGCCTGAGCGAAGGCCGCCGCCGCCGCCGCGCACACCGGATCCTTGTGGGTGATGATGGCCAGCACCCCGGCGTCGTGCGGCAACCGCGCGCTGCCGTTCTCGAAGAGCCCCACCACCATCGCCCGGCTCAGCACCGAGGGACACTTGAGCCCCAGCGGCGCCCCCGCGCTCATCCACGGCTTGCCGCCCGCCAGCCGCTGCAGCGCCTCGGACAGCCCTCGGGGCGGCTGGAGGATGACGCCCTCCTGCCACAGCCACGCGAAGTGCGCCGCCGCGCTGCGCCCGTCCACCTTGCCCTCGCGAATCACGCTCTCGCTGGCGGCCAGCAACAGCTGCGTGTCGTCCGAGAACTGCCCCTTGGCGAACTTGCCACGCGGGCGTGGGGCGAAGTCATCCGCCAGGTGCGTGAGCCGCGTGAGGCTCGCCGGCGGAATGCCCCGCAGCGGAAACCCCAGGGCGTCCCCGATGGCGAGGCCCAGGAAGGCCGCATGGAACCTGTCCTGGCGCTCTGCGGGGGTCAGCGGCATCGGAGGCGCGCAGATTACCCGAGGCTCGTTCCAGCACCAGCCCCCAGATGCAGGGCTCACACACGGCTACGTGTCGCCGTCACGCCCCAGGTTCACCACCGCCTGCAACCGCGCGACCACCGCCTCCGCGCCCTGGTGCAGGTGTGTCCCATCCCACAGGGCGGGCGCCGTCTTCCCACCCAGGCGGTGGAAATCAGCCTCCACCTCCGGGTAGGTGAGGTTGCGAAAGCGCACCCGGTCCTCCAGCCCGTAGTCCACCACGTAGCGCCGCGCCACCGCCGACGCCGGGTCGGCGATGTGGTGGAACAGCTCGAGCTGGGCCGAGGTCATCTGCCCGAGGATTATGGACCACCCGCCGCCGCGGGGGGCAGGAAGAAGTCCGCCAGGTCCTTGCGTGATCGCTGGATGACATCCGCCAGGGTGTACTTGTCCAACACGGCCAGGAACGCCTCGCGCGCCTCGTACAGCACGCCCTTGAGGCCACACGCGGGGGCGATGGGGCAGGTGTTCTCCGCCTTGTTGAAGCACTCCACCAGGTGGAAGTCCGGCTCGGTGGCGCGGAACACCCTGCCCAGCGGAATCTCCGAGGGCGTGCGCGCGAGCGTGAGGCCCCCCGCGCGCCCGGGGCGCACCTCGATGAAGCCTTCCTTGCCCAGCGCTTGCACCACGCGCACCAGGTGGTTCTTGGAGATGCCGTAGGCCTCGCTCACCTCCTGCGTGGAGACGAGCCCCTGCGGGCGCGCGGCCAGGTACAGCAGCACGCGCAGCGAGTAGTCAGCGTGAAGCGTTAGATGCACGAGGCATGGCTCCCGCTCCCGCCGCCGGGGACGCGCTCGGCAGGAAGGCATCCGCGTGGATGTCCTTCATCGAGAGCCCCGCCAGGAAGAGCTTCTTCCTCAGGGATAGCACCAGCTCCGGGTTGCCGCAGAGGAACGCGCGCCCACCCGTGGGCTTCGGACACTCGGCGCGGATGAGCGCATCCAGCGCGCCCACGTGCAGCCCTTCCTCCAGGCGGCCCTCCAGCACACTCGGCCGGTAGTGCAGATTCGGATGGCGCGCCGCCAGCGCCCTCAGCGCCTCCACCAGATACAGCCCGCGCGAGTCCCTCGCGCCGTGGAACAGCCAGATGGGGCCCGTGTGCCCCTGCGCCAGCGCGTCCCGGGCGATGCCGTACAGCGGCGCCAGGCCCGTGCCCGTCCCCGCCAACACCAGCGTCTGCTCGGGGCGACCCGCCACGTAGAAGCACTCCCCCGCCGGCCCCTGGAGGCTCACCGTGTCGCCTGGCTTCGCCTCCGTGCTCAGCCAGGTGCTCATCGCCCCGCCCGGCAGCAGGCGCACGTGCAACTCCAGGTGCTCCTCCCGAGGCAGGCTCGCCACCGAGTAGCTGCGCGCCAGCCCGTCCTCGCGCAGCAATGTGAGGTACTGCCCCGCCCGGTACTCGAAGGGCGCCCGCGCCCACAGCCGCACCCGCAGCACGTCCGCGCTCAAGGGCTCCAGCGCCTCGATGCGCGCCGGTACCCGCAGCTCCTCACCGCCCGCCACCTCCAGGTCCATGCCCGGCTCCAGCTGACAGGAGCAGGCCAGGAAGTAGTTGCGCGCCTTCAGCGTCTCCTTGAGCCCCGCCTGCGCCTTCTCCGGCACCGCGCCGCTCGAGGCCCGCATCAGGCACGACTGGCACACCCCCGCCTTGCACGCGTGCGGCACCCCCACCCCCTGCCGCAACAGCCCGTCCAGGACGGACTCCTGTGCCTCCAGCGGGTACCAGCGCTCCTGGTAGTTCACCCGGGACATGGCCGCCTCCTCCCGCTACTTGTTGAGCACGTCCGCGCGCACGCTCTCGGCCAGCGCGCCCACCTGCTGGATGAGGGGCGCCGGCACCCCGAGATCGCTCAGCGTGCCCGCCAGGTGCTCCACCACCACGTTGAAGTGCGTGTCGTTCAGCCCCTGCTTCACCAGGTGCGCGTGCCCCCGGCGCATGTCCTGCCCCGTGTAGCTATTGGGCCCGCCGCACACCATCGTCAGGAACGCCTTCTGCTTCGCCGCCTGGCGCTCCATGTCCACCCCCTCGAAGAAGCGGCTGATGCGGTCGTCCGACAACACCCGCCGGTAGAAGATGTCCACCGCCGCGTCCATCGCCTTCGCTCCGCCAATCTGCTCGTACAGGGTGCTCATGGTTTGCCTCCTGGCCTTTCATGGCCCGAAAAGATGTATATCAAATGCATCTTTTACGGCACGGAGTCAAATCAGGGGAGTATGCGGGTCTCGAATGGTGGGGATAAGGGACGCCCCGAGGGCGCGCTGGAAGGACCCACAGCGCGCCACTTCGCGACGTCTGAGAGTGAGCTAGCGCGTACCGGCGGCCGTCATGCGCGCCGTCTCACGGCGCACGGTCGCCTGCTCCAGCTGGTAGCGGGCGTCCTCGGGCGCCAGGCCCTTGAGGCGCTCCTGCGCCTCGTTCATCCGCCGGCGCGCCGCCTCCACGTCGATGCCCGACACCGGCTCGGCGCCATCGGCCAGCACCAGCACCTTGTCGTTGCCGACCTCCACGAAGCCGCCCGCCACGAAGAACGACTCGCGCCGGCCGCCGTCGATGATCGTCAGCGCCCCCGGCTCCATCAGCGACAGGAACGGCGTGTGGCCCGGCCGCACGCCAAAGAGGCCATGGCCGCCCGGCACGATGGCCTCATCCGCCTGCACGGAGAGGATGCGCTTCTCAGGGGTCACAATCTCCACGGTCAGCTTCGCCATGTGCTCCTCGGGTACCGCGCTGCTGCATTCAGAACGACAGCGAGTAGAACTTGCCGCCTACCGCCTCGAACTCCACCTTCTCCTGGTCCGTCAGGCGCGGGCCCTTGCCGGGAATCCCCAGCGTGCCCTCGAGCCACTTGAAGTGGCCCTGCATCTGCCGCACCTCACTCAGCTCCTTCGACTTCAGGAAGTCCGGCAGCCGCTTCTCCTGCAGCTTCTGCCCGGCCCGGTCGTACAGCGCCGCCACCGGCGTGTTCGCCCAGCCCGGAATCCGAACCTTCCTCTTGCCCTGCTTGAGCACCAGCCCCTTGGTGCCCTTCTCCGCCAGCGGGTGCAGCACCCAGAAGCGCTCCCCGTCGTTGGAGGCGAAGTACAGGTCATTCACCGTGCCGACGCACCCGGAGAACTGCCACGCCAGCCCGCTCTCCTTGAGCATCTCCACGCGGCACTGGCCCGGCGCATCCTCCACCAGGCGAACGCTGTAGAGACCATTGGCGCTCACCCGCGCCTTGCTGGCGCGCTCCGCGGCAAGGCCGGGGAGCGCGAGCAACAAGGCGATGGCGAACAGGGGGCGCAGCATGGAGCACCTCCGGGCCGGCACGCCGGCGAACTAGGCGGCCGCGATCTTCCGGGCGTTCTCGAGCACCTCGTTGATGTCGCCCGCCATGTAGAAGGCCGCCTCGGGGATGTCGTCGTGCTTGCCGTCGGCGATCTCCTTGAAGCCCTGGATGGTGTCCTGGAGCTTCACGTAGCGGCCCGGCTTGCCGGTGAACACCTCGGCGACGAAGAACGGCTGCGACAGGAAGCGCTGGATCTTCCGCGCGCGCGCCACCGTCTGCTTGTCCGCCTCGGACAGCTCGTCCATGCCGAGGATGGCGATGATGTCCTGCAGCTCCTTGTACTTCTGGAGGATGCCCTGGACCTTGCGGGCCACGCTGTAGTGCTCGGCGCCCACCACGTTCGGGTCGAGGATGCGGCTGGTGGAGTCGAGCGGATCCACCGCGGGGTAGATGCCCAGCTCGGAGATGGCGCGGTTGAGCACCGTCGTCGCGTCCAGGTGGGCGAACGTGGTGGCGGGCGCGGGGTCCGTCAGGTCGTCGGCGGGCACGTAGATGGCCTGCACCGAGGTGATGGAGCCCTTGGTGGTGGAGGTGATGCGCTCCTGCAGGGCGCCCATCTCGGTGGACAGCGTGGGCTGGTAACCCACGGCGCTCGGAATACGGCCCAGGAGCGCGGACACCTCGGAGCCGGCCTGCGTGAACCGGAAGATGTTGTCCACGAAGAGGAGCACGTCGCGCCCCTCCACGTCACGGAAGTACTCGGCGATGGTCAGCGCGGAGAGGGCCACGCGGGCGCGGGCTCCGGGCGGCTCGTTCATCTGCCCGTACACCAGCACGCACTGGCTCTTCTCCAGGTCCTGCGTGTTGATGACGCCGCCTTCCTGCATCTCGTGGTACAGGTCGTTGCCCTCGCGGGTGCGCTCACCCACGCCGGCGAACACCGAGAAGCCGCCGCGCTCCTTGGCGACGTTGCGGATGAGCTCCATCAGGAGCACCGTCTTGCCCACGCCGGCGCCGCCGAACAGGCCGATCTTCCCACCGCGGGTGTACGGGGCGAGCAGGTCGATGACCTTGATGCCCGTCTCGAAGGCCTGCACGCGCACGTCCTGGTCCACGAAGAGCGGAGCCGGGCGGTGGATGGGCCAGGTCTGCTGGGCCTTCACGGGGCCCTTCTCGTCCACCGGCGCGCCGGTGACGTTCAGGATGCGGCCCAGGGTGGGCTTGCCCACCGGAACCTGGATGGGAGCGCCGGTGTTCTTCACCGTCTGGCCGCGGGCCAGGCCCTCGGTGGAGTCCATGGAGATGCAGCGCACCATGTTCTCGCCCAGGTGCTGAGCCACCTCGATGGTGAGGTTGTCGGCCTCGGAGCTCACCGTGGGGTTGGACACCGTGAGGGCGGTGTACACCTCCGGCAGTCCTCCGGGCGGGAACTCCACGTCAATCACGGGTCCGAGAACCTGGGTGATCTTGCCTACCGTCGCAGCTTGAGCGCTCATGAGTTCGTCTGCCTCTTGCGAAGGGCGGCGCGGCCGCCTCGCGTCGAAAATCGGCCCGAGGGTGGGAGGGCGGGCCCCCTTTACCGGGGGGCTGCTACGGGGTCAAGCCTCGTGGCACGCCAGTCAGAAGAGCGTCTTAAGTCCCCGGGTGCCACCGTGCCAAGGGCTACTTGCCGTCTGGCTGGTAGACGAGCGGCAGGCCGCCGCTGCCCCCGCTGCCCACCAGGATGATCTTCGAGTTGGGGCTGGCCGCCAGCTTCTCGGTGATTTCGATGCCCTTGAGGCGCAGGTACTCCTCGGTCAGCCCCTGGCGGACGATGCTCTGGTACTTGGCGATGCCCTCGGCTTCGATCTGCTTGCGCTCGGCCTCCTGGCGCTCCTTGTCGAGGGTGAAGCGCATCTTCTGGCTGCGCTGCTCCTCGGCCAGCTTGTCGCCGATGGCCTGGCGGATGGCCTCTGGCAGCCCCACGTCGCGCACCAGGATGGCCTCCACCACCACGTGCTTGCCCGCCAGCGCCCGGGTCACCTCGTCGTAGATCTCCTTTTCGATCTGCTCGCGCTTGCTGGAGTAGATCTCCTCGGGCGCGTAGCGGCCGAACACCTTGCGCGCCTCCGAGCGGACGATGGGGCCCACCAGGATGTCCGCGTAGCGGGGGCCCGTCTGGGTGTGCAGCTCGAAGATCTTGGCCGCCTCCGGCCGGTAGCGCACGCTGGCGTCCACCTTCAGGTCCAGGCCGTTGTTGGACAGCACGGCCAGGTCCTCCTTCAGCTCCTGCACGCGCAAGTCGTAGACGATGAGGTCCTTGCCGACCCGGAGCACATGCAGCCCCTCGCCGTAGAGGTCCTTCTGCGTGCCCTGGCCAAAGGAGTCGAAGACGATGCCACCGTGACCGCTGGGCACCGTGCCACACGTACACCCGGACACCGTGAACAGCACGAGCATCCCCCACAGTCGCTTCATGTGCCCCTCCTCGCTTTCGCGCCGGGACATTAAAAGCCGCAGGGCCCGCCCTCCACCGAATCAGGTGGAAGAACAGGCCCCGGAGTGCTGCGCAGGACGGTTGGAGGCGACTACTTGAGCGCCTCGGCGCCGGAGACGATCTCCATCAGCTCCTTGGTGATGACGGCCTGGCGCGTGCGGTTGTAGTGCAGCGAGAGGCTGGCGATCATGTCCGTGGCGTTGCTGGTGGCGTTCTCCATGGCGCTCATGCGGGCGCCGTGCTCGCTGGCCTGGCTCTCCAGCAGCGCGCGGTACAGCTTGATGGAGACGGCCTGGGGCACCAGCCGGTCCAGCACCTCGCGGCGGCCGGGCTCGTACTTGAAGTCCACCAGCGTCGGACCGGTGCCGGCCTTGGGAGCCGCCGGGGCCGCCGCGCCGGGCCCGAAGGTCTGCAGCGGCAGGATCTGCGTCAGGTTCACCTGCTGGCTGATGGCCGAGAGGAACTCGTTGTAGACGACGTAGACGGCATCCACCTCGCCATTGGTGAAGCTGGCGGTGAGCTCCTCGGCCACCTCGCGGGCGGCCAGGTAGTTCAGCCGCTGGTACAGGCCACCGAAGTCCTTGCGGATGTTCTGCCCGCGCTGGCGGAAGAAGTCGTGGCCCTTGCGGCCCACCGTGGAGAGCTGGATGCGCTCCAGCGAGCTGTTCTCGTAGATGTAGCGGCTGGCGCGGCGGATGACGTTGGAGTTGAAGCCACCGGCGAGGCCACGGTCCGAGGTGAGCACCACCACCTCCGCGCGGCGGATGGGGCGGGCCGTCAGCAGCGGGTGGGCGACCTCCTCCTCGGCCGAGCGGGCCGCGAGGTCGGCGATGATCTGGTCCAGCATCTGCGCGTAGGGACGCGCGGCGATGATGGCATCCTGCGCCTTGCGCAGCTTGGCGGCCGCCACCATCTTCATCGCCTTGGTGATCTGCCGCGTGTTCTTCACCGTGCGGATGCGCTTGCGAATGTCGCGAAGGGACGCCATGGGGGCCTGAAGCTCCTGTTCGGACGCGGCCCTGCGAGAGTCCCAACAACGGGGAGGGCAGGTACCGGGCGGCGCCCCCTATATAAGCGGCACGCCAGCCGGTCAACCGCACCGTGTCATGGAAGACGGCTGTCCTCGACCAGGCGGCCGGGCGGTGAGGCCTCCCATGCCATCCCACCCTCGGGCACATAGCCTTTCAAGGCAGGCCCCCTGGACCGGAGGGAGCACCATGGCGTCTCTTCTGAGCGGCCCCATCCTCGTCGTCGAGGACGACCCGGACATTCGCGAAGCCCTCCAGGGCTTCCTGGAGCTCCAGGGCTATGAGGTGCGCGTGGCCAGCCATGGCCGCGAGGCGGTCGAGCACCTGACGCGGGGGCCTCGGCCCGCCCTCATCCTGCTGGACATGGGGCTGCCCATCATGGACGGGCACCGGCTGCTCACCTTCCGCAAGCAGACGGACGGCTTCTCGGAGATTCCCGTGGTCATCCTCTCCGCGGGCATGGCGGCGATGCACCCCCGGGATCGGGCCCTGTACGCCTCCAATTACAATGTGGCTGCCTTCATCAAGAAGCCAGCCGACCTCCAGACGCTCGTGGAGGCCGTGGAGCGCCACGCGTTGCGGCCGCTCGGCACCTCGGCGGGCGCCCCGGCCTGAAACGGGCCCGCTTCGCCCCCCTTCCAGGCGTTGGGGGGTCGGGCGACAATGCCCCCGGACCACGGTTCTACCTAACCCATGGGGCGTCGCGGCGTGCTTGGAGTCTGGTTGCGCAGAGGGCTCCTCGCCGGCGCGGTGGCGCTGCTGGTGGTGCTCGGCCTGTCGCACCTCGTCCGGGTTCGCTACGAGGACCGCATCGTCCCCCTGAGCCAGGCGCCCGAGGCCCCGGTGGCGCTCGTGTTCGGCGCGGGGCTGGCGCCGGGCGGGGTGCCCTCGGCGGTGCTGGCCCAGCGGCTGGACACGGCGGTGGCCCTCTGGAAGGCGGGGCGCGTCAAGGCGGTGCTGGTGAGCGGGGACAACTCGGACCGCTTCCATGACGAGACGCGCGCCATGCGCCGCTACCTCTTGGAGCGAGGCCTGCCCGAGGCGGCGGTGCTGGGGGATGACTCGGGCCTGTCCACCTATGACAGCTGCGTGCGGGCCTTCACCGTCTTCCAGGTGCGCCAGGCGCTGCTGGTGACCCAGCGCTTCCACCTGCCGCGCGCCCTCTTCATCGCCAACTCGGTGGGCATGGACGCCTGGGGCGTGGCGGCCGACGAGGGCCGGCCCTCCACCCGGCGCTACGCGGTGCGGGAGATGTTCTCGCGGGTGCTCGCCCTGGCCATGGTGGTGTCGGGCAAGGCGCCCGCCTACCCGGCCCGCCGCACCGAAACCTCCGGGCGCCCGGGGCCCTGAGCGGAAGACAGCAGGCGGGCAGGCGGCCTCCGTTTGCCGCGCCCGGCCTGGGTCCGCACTGTTAGCTCGGAAGCAGCCGACCCACCGGGTTCCTCGAGAGGAGGACTGTCATGCGCTTCAAGAAGCTGGGTTCCGAGGATGTGGGCGAATCGACCTCGCGTCGCCATGTGGACCCTGTCACGGGCCAGGAAGAGGTGAACATCACCGACCAGGACCTGGCCGCCACGCCGCCGCTGGAGGAGGAGCCGGACTTCCGCGACATCCTCCCCGACCAGATTCAGGAGTTCCGCGCCAGCGGAGAGGAGGAAGAGGAGGAGGAATTGACGGCCCGGCCGAGCGAGAGCCTGCGGCCGATGCGTCGGGATCAGCTCCCGGAGAGCTAGAACGTGGCCCACGCGCCGCGCTCCCAGGTCTCGCCCCGAACCGTGTGGACGGTGGGGCTCAACGTCCTGGGGATGCTGGCGCTGCTGATGTTGCTGCGGGCCGCCAGCGGCGTGCTGTCCTGGGTGCTGGTGGCGCTCTTCCTTGCCTTGGCGGCCCATCCGCTGGTGGCCTGGATGGAGCGCCGGGGCCTGCGGCGCGGGATGTCGGTGGGGCTGGTGTTCCTGTCCGCGTTGGGCGGGATGGCGGCCCTGCTGACGACGTTCGTGCCCATGATGGTGGAGCAGGCGCGGGCGCTGGTGGAGGCGGCCCCCGGCTACCTCGAGTCGATGCGCCACTGGGAGTGGCTGCAGCGTTTGGACGAGCGCTACGGCGTCTTCGAGCGGATGGCGGCGGAGCTGCGCCAGCGGCTGCCCGGCGCGGCGATGCCGGTGCTCGGGGTGGTGACGGGCCTGCTCCATCGCCTGGCCGCCTTCATCACCATCATGGTGCTGGCGGCCTTCTTCCTGGCCTTCGGCAAGGACCTGTTCGACAAGGCGCTCTTGTGGGTGCCTCCGCGGAAGCGGGAGCACACGCGCAAGCTGGCCTCACGGATGAACCGCACCGTGGGCCGCTATGTGGCGGGCTCGTTCCTCATCTCGCTCATCGGCGGTGGGGTGACGACGGTGACGCTGCTGCTGCTGGATGTGCCCTACTTCCTCCCGCTGGGGCTGGCCATGGCGGTGCTGGGGCTCATCCCCTTCATCGGGGCCTTCCTCGGCGGCATGCTGGTGGTGGGCACCACGTTCGCCTCTGCGGGCACGCGCGCCGGCGTCATCACGTTGATCGTCTTCCTCGTCTACCAGCAGGTGGAGAACCACCTGCTGCAGCCGTTCATCCAGCGGCGCACGCTGCACATGAACCCGCTGCTCATCGCGCTGGCGATGCTGGTGGGCACCGCGTTCGCGGGCGTGCTCGGGGCGCTGCTGGCGCTGCCGGTGGCGGGGGCGGTGCAGGTGGTGGCGCAGGATCGGCTCGCCCGGCGCCAGGAGCTGTGGCGCATCTCCGGCGAGCAGGAGAATTCCCTCATGGGGAGCCCTCCGCCCACGGCCTCGGACGGGGAATCGCCCGAGGCACGGCACTGAAGCCTGGGCGTGGAGGGAGGTTGCCTCCTCCACGCCCGAGTTCAGAAAGGCGGTGAACTGGCTCAGCGCTTGCGCCGCGCTCCCGCTGCCTTCTTGGCGGAGGACTTCTTCGCGGGGACCTTCTTGGCAGGGGCCTTCTTCGTCCCAGCCTTCTTCATGGGAACCTTCTTCGCAGGGGCCTTCTTCGTCCCAGCCTTCTTCGCGGGGATGGCCTTCTTGGCGGGCGCCTTCTTCGCGGGGGCAGCCTTCTTCGCGGGGACCTTCTTGGCGGGCGCCTTCTTCGTCCCAGCCTTCTTCGCGGGGACGGCCTTCTTGGCGGGCGCCTTCTTCGCGGGGACAGCCTTCTTCGCGGGGACAGCCTTCTTCGCGGGGGCCTTCTTCACGGCAGCGGCCTTCTTCGGCGCTGCCGTCTCGCGAGGCTTCGCGGTCGGCTCCGGGGCCGCCGCCTGCTCCGTGAGGCGCTTCACGCGGCGCTCGGCGGCAATCACCGCCGGCTTCTCGATCCCCTTCTCCTTCTTCCCCGCTCCCGCCTGTTCCTGGAGGCGCTTCATGCGGCGCTCAGCGGCCACCACCGCCGGCTTCTCCAGCTCCTTCTCCTCGGGCTTTGCCGCCTCGCCCTCCTCCTCCTCCTCCTCGGCCTCGGTGGGCTCTTCCTCCGCCTCGGCCTCCACCAGGACTTCCTGATCTTCCTCCTCGGCCTCGGCGGGCGCCTCCTCGGCCTTGCCCTCCTCGTACTCGTACTCGAGCTCCTCGCCCTCCTCGGCCTGCTTGCCCTCTTCGTCCTCGGACAGCTCGCTCAGCGCGCCCTGCACCGCGGCGATGGCGCGCGCGAAGGTGCGGTCGCCGAACTGCTCGTGCTCCACCGGAGGCACCAGCACGTTGAGCATGTTCGACAACGAGCGGTACAGCCGCATCTCCTTCTTCTCGGTCTCCCACGTGCCGAAGAGCCAGTCCTCGTCCCCCAGCGCCTTCACCCACTCCGGCAGCGGTCCGCCCCCGTCCCCCTGCTCCACCATGGCCGACTTGCGCGAGGTGAACAGGTGCCGGTGCGCCCCCTTCAGCCCGAAGCGCCAGACGCCCGCCACCGGCAGGCCCACCAACATCTTGCGCGTCTTCTCCAGCACGCTGGGCGCCTCGCCCTCGCCGTGCAGCGGGTAGAGCATCACCTCGCCCTCGAATTCGCCGCCGTTGAAGGCCGAGTACAAGTCCCCCAGCTCCCCGGGCAGCGGTACCCCGCACTCCGTCTCGGCTCGCCGCAGCTCCTCCGCAGCCACCCCGGGGGACGTCTTCCGCGCCGACTTCTGCAGTGCCTCCAACCACTCGTGCATGGCCCCTCCACTTCGATGGCGCCTCGCTTCAGGCGCCCATGCCCCCCTGCCCGGCCAATCTCGGTGCTCCCGCACCCGCGTGCCAGGGGGAAATGTCGGACATTTGGGAGTTCTACACCGCTCCGTCCTTCTCTCACCGCATCTTCCCGCACCCGGGTGACGTCTGATCGCCTTCCGAAGGGCACTCGGGGCCCCTGGCTGGGAAAAACCCTTCCCTCCCATGGGAGCCGCCTTCCCAGGGCCCTCCCCCAGGGCCGCTCCAGCATCCGCCACCCAACACCCGCGAGGGCATGCCCCCTGCACCCTCCCCCGCCCCGGAACGGAGGAGTGGAATGGGGAGATGGCGTTGGCTGGTGCTCATGGGGATGCTGGGGCTGGGGGCATGTGGGCCGGAGTCCGCCCCGAGCCTGCCGGAGCCCCCGGACCGCACCGGCGAGAATCCCCTGCCCACCACCCCGGACGGGGGCACGCCTCCTTCGGAGGATGCGGGCACGCCGGACACCGGAGCGCCGGACGCGGGAGCGCCGGATGCGGGCAAGCCCGACGCCGGAGCGCCGGACGCGGGGCCTCCTCCGCTCGAGTTCCCGCCGGTGCAGAGCCGCATTCCGTCGTTCGACCTGCAGATCGCTCCCGAGCACCTGGCGTGGCTCGAGCAGAACCCGGAGACGGATGAGACGGTGCCCGTGACGGTGGTGCTCGACGGCGAGAGCGCGCCGGGACAGCTGCGCTTCCGAGGCGCCAGCACCCGGACGCTGCCCCAGAAGAGCTTCAAGATCGAGCTGGACCCGGGCTACGAGTTCGCCGACCGAGACCACTTCGAGCTGCTGGCCGAGTGGTACGACAGCGGCAAGCTCACGGAGAAGTTCGCGGTGGACCTGTACACGGCGATGAAGCTGCCGGTGCCCCGCGCCAGCTACGTGAAGGTGAGCATCAACGGCCAGCCCAACGGGCTGTACGTGGACATGGAGCACGTGGGCAAGGACTACCTCAAGCACCACGGCCTGGAGCGCAACGCCTCCATCTACCGCTGCGGCCACCGCAACTGCGAGATGACGCCACGCCCGGGCTCGTACCAGACCGACTTCGAGAAGAAGACGAACGAGGACACCGGCCGCGCGGACCTGGACACGTTCCTGGCCTGGGTGAACCGCTCGGATGACGCGGAGTTCGAGGCGAAGCTGGAGCGCCACGTGGACGTGGAGGCGTACCTGGGCAACCTCGCCGCCGACATGCTCATCTCCAACAACATCGTGGAGGACTCGCGCAGCTACTGGGTCCACGAGCACGGCAAGGACCGGTGGCAGTACGTGCCGTGGGACCTGAACAACGCGCGGATGCTCTTCTGGCGCACCTGGGCTCCCACGGATCCGCCCATCGAGGACCGCTGGGCCCAGCCCTTCACCCTGTATGACCCGGGAGTGCAGGACCTCTACGAGCTGCGCGTGGGGGAGCGCCCCTCGCAGCGTCCGACCTGGAGCGTGCTCGCCACGCGTGTGTGGGACCGGCCGGCCCTGCGCGCCCGGATGCTGGCGAAGCTGGAGGCGGCGCTCGCGGGTCCCTTCTCGGAGACGAAGGCCAACGCGCACATCGACGCGCTGTGGGCCCGGGTGAGCTCGGAGCTGGCGAGTGACCCGTACATCTCCCCCGAGCACCTGGCGCGGGCGCGGGGCTTCCTGAAGCAGTACGTGCGCGAGCGCCGCGCCTTCCTACAGCGCGCGCTGCAGGACCTGAAGGCCCATGGCAGCGGAGCGCTGGTCATCCGGGAGATCAACGCCGGCAGCGCCGGCTACGTGGAGCTGTACAACCGTGGCACCGCGACGCTGTCGCTCCAGGGGTACGAGGTGACGAACGACCTGCGCGCCACCACGCGGTACGCGCTGCCGGCCCTCACGCTGGAGCCGGGACAGACGCTGCGGCTCCAGGCGGATGGGAACACGGCCGCTGGCCCCACGCACCTGCCGTTCACGCTCTCGCGCCAGGGCGGCGAGGTGGGCCTCTTCAACGGCAACCTCGTGTCGAGCACTGGCAAGCCGCGCCTGCACAGCCCGGAGGATGTCGTGTACTACGGGCCACTGGCCTACGGCACGGTGTACGGGCGCAAGACGCCCGCGAGCGAGGACTTCGAGCGCCGGCCCCTGGTGCCGTGAGGGGTTGAAAGGGACCGAGGCTGCTCGTTAGGCAAGGGCATGGCACATCCCGCGACATACGAGGCGACTGCGGAGACCTTCGAGGCGCTGGTGCTCCAGCCGAAGGACGAGCTGGTGGTAGTGGACTTCTGGGGCGAGGGTTGCCCCAACTGCGACGTGTACGCGGCGGCGGAGCCCTCGCTGCTCTCCGAGCTGGAGGGCGCCCCGATGCGCGTGGTGAAGGTGAACGCCTACAAGCACGAAGAGCTGGCGCTGCGCTTCGGCCTGTTCGGCATCCCCACCTTCCTGCTGTTCCGCGATGGCAAGCTGCTGGGGAAGATGAGCCAGTACTACGGCCGGGATTACTGGCTCGGTGTCGTCCGCGAGCACCTGCCCCGCGCCTCCTGAGCGGGGCGAAGGACTCGATTCAGGCCGGTGGGGCCTCTTTGACAGGCGCCGCAGCCTCAACCGGCGCCTCGTCCTTACTGGCCTTCGAGAGTTCAAGGCTCCGCAGCACGAGGGACTTCAAGGCCCAGATCTGCGCGATGTTCTCGATGTAGACGCGAGAGAGCCCAAAAGCGACGGGGGCCTCTTCGATCGCGAAGCCAGAAACGAGCTGCTTGGCTTCCTCGGCCGGCACCCAGGTGACGATGCTCTTGCGCTTGGCATTGCTGAAGAAGCGCAAGAACCACTTGGTGGGCTTGCGGTAGGAGATGTTGAAGTAGGCGGTGGTGTCTCTGTAGAGGATCTCTTCGGGGTTGGCGCCACCCTTGACGCAGATGTCCCGAATGAGCCCGAAGAAGTCGAGTTCCTCCTGGGTCGTCTCAATGGCCATCCGTTGCTTCTCTTCAGCGACGGCTCCCTTCACCTCTTCGAATGGCCTCGCTGACTCTGGCTTGATGACGTTCTGAGCGGGCTCCCCGGTCGCCTCTCCCGTGTCACGCAGACGCTGGATGCGCTCCTTGAGCTTCTCGAGGAAGTCATCGCCCATGACCCGGAGCAGCGCTGGCTCGATGGCTTCCTTCGCGACCTCTCCCAGCCGGGTCATCACAGCGCCCGTCCGCTTGCCCTTGTAGACCTCCTCGGTCAGCCACCGCATGAAGCCTTCGTTGTCAGCGGGAGAGCGCAACGCGGCCGAGAGCCTGTCGATCATGGCCTGGCGGTAGCGACTGTTCTCCGCGTCCGTGACCAGGGTCTCCGCATTGAAGGACTCGCGGCTGAACTTCGAGAGGAACTTGGCGACCTTGGACCAGTCGGTCTTGGTGTCTTCGAGGGAGAAGCTGAAGAAGGGCTCGCGATCCATCTGGTTCGGATTCTCGAGATCTCCGAAGAACAGATAGTGGCAGCCGTCCGTGATGATCCCGAAATGGAGATCCGCCATCTGCGCGATATAGCGAGCCAGCTGCTGTGACTTGGCCATCAAGTCCGTACCGAGCGGCTTGGTCTCGATCACCATCAAGGGCTTGGCACCGGTCTGATCAAAGATCGCGAAGTCCATGCGATCCTGGAGGCGCTTTCCATCCCCTTGAGTGAACTCCGCCGCGTATTCGAGGCGGACCTCTTTGGGAATGTTGGGGTCGTACCCAAGCAACCGGATGAACGGAACCACCAGTGCCATCTTGGCGGTTTCTTCGTTGGTGATGTACTCCCGGTTCTCGTTGTACCGCTTGACCAAATCGAGAAGCTGATTGGCTTCCATGCTGTACCTCCCTCGGACCTGTGGAAGGTCCCCCCGTTGAGAAGCCGCATCGTACAACAGGATGGGAAGCCGCGCGCCACCCCTGAAGACACTGGGGCGCCGCAAAGAATCGCTCTCAAGAAGCTGGCCAACGAGATCGCCACACCTGGCACGGAACTGCACCAACTCGTCACCCAAGGCAAACCGCGATAGGTGCTCCCTGCATGCCGCTGCGTTACTTCGCGCTGTCCGATGATGTGTCCTTCCCCCACCGCTGGCACCTTGCCACGCCAACGGACAGTCAGGGCCACGAGGTGGACGACTGGCAGTTCAGTGACGGGAAGCCGCTACAGCTCCAGGGACGCTTGAGGGTTCCAATCGAGCATGCAGGCAGGCCCTTGGACTTCTCCGAAGCGGGGATCAAGATCCCCGTGCTCCACATCCGGGCGGCCAATGCGTTTCTGGAGATGGCGCCCACCGATGTGCAGGTCATCCCCGTCGAGATCGAAGGCTACCGGGACCAGTATGTGATCCTCGTGGCCACGCGACTGATCCGCTGCATTGACGAGAAGGCCTCCAAGGTCCAGCTCTGGACCCCTGAAGACGGCTCGCCCCACAAAGTAGGGAAGTACTACGCCGTCGATGATCTCCGCATCGACAAGGCAACGGTAGGCGCCACCCAGGTGTTCCGCCCAGAGGGCTGGTCCGGAACACTGATCATCTCTGGGGACATCAAGACCGCGCTGGAGCGCATGGGCGCGACAGGAACGAAATTCGAGGAGGTATAGCCCTTCCTCAGTAGAACCAGACGCAGGTAGCGGCCAGGGCCCCTCCCGCCGTGAGCGGTCCGTACATGAGCTTGGGCCATAGGTTGTCCTCGTAGAGGACGAAGCCCACCTCACTGTTCGTCGAGAACAGCAGCGCGTTGAGCGACAGCAACAACAGCAGCACGTACACCAGGATGTAGAACCACTCGAAGTAGACCAACTGCGCCGTCCCCATCGACTCGCGCAGCGACACGTGCTGCAGCACGGCGATGAAGAAGAACGTCCCGTACGCCCCGATGATGGTGCTGGCGTTGAAGCCCAGGCGCTCCATCAGCCCCTCCCTGCGACTGCTCAGCATCAGCACCGCGAACATCAGGAACAGCAGGATGACCAACGGCAGCACGTGGCCGATGACCGGATTGGTGAACACACGCCGCGCGCTGATGGTGAACCGCAGCGTCAGCACGTCCCGGAAGAGGTCCGCCTGCCTCAAGCCCAGGTCGCTGTTGATCACCCGCTCCACGTGGCTGAAGAACGACTCCTCCAGCTGCCAGCCCGGCAACCCGATCGCGTTGCCCACTCCCGGCAGTGCCGAGGTGATGATGTTGTCGTAGGCCGAAAGGTCCGGGACCAGGATCACCGGCGCGTCGAACGCCCGCGGCACCATGTCGATCTTGATGCTCTCTCGATCCAGCGGGAAGTCCCTCGCATCGAACTTCTCCGGCAACTCGAGCTGGAAGCTCCAGCCAATCACCTGGTTGCCCTCCACCTCCTTGCGGAAGAGCTCCTCCATCTCGACGGACAGCGCTCCCGGGAAGTCGACCCCCACGCTCGGTGGCAGCGCGTCCGCTGTCTCCTGAGGCGCCTCCTCGCGGGCCGCCGCGAGGACCGTCATCCCCTGGGCTCCGCCTGCCGCCTTGGCCGTGACGGGTGCCCCAGTTGGCGCGTCTCCCCGCGCTTCCTGGCGATAGCTTTGCCAGACGATGCCCGTCAGGCTCAGCGTCTTGTCCGAGGACGAGATCTGACTGACGTGGATGCCCGTCGGAACCACGACGAGGTCATCCCGGCGATGGACCTCCTGGAGCCGCGATCGGTTCTCCTGGATGAGCCGGTCCACCTCCGACGCGGAGATGATGGCCGGGACCTGGGCCTCCCCGAGGCTGCCCTTGTGGGCCAGGTGCCACGTGTAGCCCACGGCGCCGCAGAGCAGCGCGGTGCTGGCGGTCGACAAGATCCACAGGGAGCACTGCTGCCGCTGCTCCACCTTCAACAGCATCGCCAGCCCGATGAGGGCAAACAGCATCACCGAGAACACGATGGCCAGCCGCCACTTCGCCAGCCCCTTCTCGCCATGGAGCGCCGAGCCCGCCACCGTCACGGTACACATCGCCCAACCGGTCTTGGAGAGCGCCTCGCACCAGGCCCACGCGGGCCCCTGGGTCATCGGATCCTCGATCCGCAGCGAGAGGCTCCCCGCCCCAGGCGTCTGGACCCACTGGCTGATCTGCTCCAGCTCCGCCGAGTCGTGGGTGCTCGCCAGTTGCTGCAGCGTCCGCCCCTTGACCACGTCGGTCCAGTTCGGGTGCGACAGCAGCCGCCCCTGGCGCGTCATGACGAACGCATAGCCGCCCCGCCCCAGGTCGAGGTTCTTCACCAGGTCCGTCAACGTCTTCAGCGAATAGTTGGCGAAGGCCACGCCCGCGAAGCCGCCCTCCGCGCTCAGGGGCCGGGTGTGCTCCGCGAGGATGGCGCGCGTCATCGGGTCGTAATAGGGCTCACTCCACCCCTCCCCCTCGCTCTTGGCCCGGTGGTACCACTCCGTCTCGGGGCTCCGGGTGGTGTAGTCGTAGGAGGGATCATCCTCCAGGCTCGCGGGCGACAGCTTGCCGTCCTTGCGCACGCAGTAGGGCGCGAAGCGCTGATGGTCGGGCGTGGTGGTGGGGTCGAGCGCGTAGCCGAGCTGCTTGAGCCGCGGCTCGGCCCGCATCATGTCGCACAGCCGGGAGGAGACCTCTTCGCGGCTGAGTGCCGCCCGGTCCATGCGCGCCACCTGCTCGCTCAGCACCATGAGCCGGTGGAGCGAGTCATCCACGCTCTGGATGGCCAGATGCGAGGACTTGCGCATCCTGTCGAGTTCACCCTGCAGCGTCCGGCGCTCGTAGGACTCATAGCCGTAGCCCAGCGCCAACAGCGCGCCCAGCGTCAGCACGAGGAACGCCCCCCACTTCTTCATGTTCCCGGACATCGCGCCTCACTTCACCTGAAGCGATCGAAATCTCCCTCGCCACTCGCCGCGGACGAGGGCGCGGCCTCCACCGTCGCCACGACCGGCTCGGCGGGCGGAGGCGGCATCATCGGCGGCAGCTCCACCGCCAGCGGGGGCAGCTGCACCAGCAGCTCATCCGAGAAGCCCACCCGGAAGAAGCCCGTCAAACGCTGCAGCGCGTTGGCCTGCGAGGCCAGCTCCGCCGCCGCGCTCGCCAGCTCCTCCGCCGAGCGCGCGTTGCCCTGCGTGGCGTGCTCCACGTGAATCATCGCGTGGTTCATCAGCTCCACGCTCGTCGACTGCTCTCTCGTCGAGCCCGCCACCTCCGTCACCAGCTGCGCCGTGCGGTGAATCGACGGCACCAGGTCCCTCAAGAGCCGCCCCGATTGGTCCGCCACGCCCATGCTCGACATGGCCAGCTCGCCAATCTCCCGCACCGCCGACTTGCTGCGCTCGGCCAGCCGCCGCACCTCGCCCGCCACCACGCTGAAGCCCTTGCCGTGCTCGCCCGCGCGAATGGCCTCGATGGCCGCGTTGAGCGCCAGCATGTTCGTCTGGTGCGCCAGCTCTTCGATGAGCGACACGTTCGTGGAGATGCGCCGCATGGCCGCCACCGTCTGCCCCACCGCCTGGCCGCTCGCCTCCGCGTTGAGCGCCCCCACCCGCGCCATCTCCTCCATCTTCTTGCAGCTCTCCGTGTTGCGCTGCACCGAGACGCTGATCTCCTTGAGCGTCTGCGTGTTCTCTTGAATCGCCGTCGCCTGCTCGTTGGTGCCCTGCGCCAACGTCTGCGAGGAGGAGGCCAGCATCGCCGACGCCGTCGCCAGCGAGGAGGCCCCTGCCCGCACCTCGGCCACCACCTGCGTCAGCCGCGTCACCATCTCCGCCAGCGCCTTGCCCAGCGCGTCCTTCTCCGAGCGCGGCTCCACCCGCACCATCAGGTCGCCATGGGCGATGCTCACCGCCGTGGCCACCATCTGCTGCAGCGAGCGCACCATCTCCAGCGTCGCCCGCAGGAGCTGCGCCGCCTCGTCCTGCGTCTGCGGATCCACCGGCAGCGCCTGCTCGCCCTCCTCCAACAGCTCCAGCTCCCCGCGCGCCAGCCGCGCCGTCATCCGCGTGAGCCGCGAGATGGGCTCGACGATGATGCGCGAGAGCTTCCACGCCACCGCGATGCCCGCGCTGCTCAGCGCCAGCCCCAGCAGCGGCAGGAAGAGCCGCATCCAGAACATGGAGGACTGGGCGCTCTGGTTGGAGAGCGCCGCGAACTGGCGGTGCAGCGCCATCAGCTTCGTGACCGAGGCCTCCAGCCGCCCCAGCGACTCCTCCAGCTGCGCCACGTCCACCGGGGTGTTGTTCAGCACCCGCTCACGCACCGGCTGGAAGCCCGCGTACGCCACCTCGAAGAGCGTGAGCGCGGCGAGTTCCTCCTCCTGCAGCTTCTGCTGATCCAGCTCCTCCAGCGTCTCGGTGAACTCGGGGTCCAACGTGGACTGCCACTCCCTCTTGTAGCGGGCCATCACCGCGCTGAGCGCCACGTCGTGCTCGCGCGCCCGCTTCACCAGCGTGCCGCGCTCCTCCTCCGTCAGCGAGGTGGCCCGCGCCAACAACCGCAAGTCCCCCGCCAGCGCCTCGCGGTGCAGGTTGCCCTCCTCCAGCCCCAGGATGGGCAACAGCATGAAGCTGTAGAGGGTTTCGTACTCGGACTTGAGCGTCCCCGTGCCTCCCAGCGCCACCAGCGTCATGGCGATGACCGATACCGGGATGAGCAGCGCAATCAGGGCCAGCTTCCAGAACAACTTCAGGCGACGGACCATGGCGCGAGGCATCCAGGGCAGAGGGATTCGGGCCTGGATCAGAATTTCCGACTGAGAAGGATTTTTCGACCCCAAGCAGGCAACAGGCCCTGGTGTTGCAGGGGGCGTACCGGGGCTGTCACCCGAAGAAGACCAGACAACTCCTAGAAATGCCAGGGGGGTACGGCTTCCAAGCGGGAAAGTAGGACCCGGGGTGGCCTCTCCGGTGGGTTGTCCGAAGCCTGGACGGCCGGGGAGGGCTCTCGCCCGCTCCGGGGGGAGAGTGCCAGACTGCGGGCCTCCATGCGCTTCGCCCTCGCCGTGCTGCTTGCCTCCCTGCCCGCGCTCGCCGCCAACCCCTGGGAGGCGCCCGCCTTCTCCGCCGAGCCCGCGGCTCTCGCGGGGGCCGCCGCCGCGCTGCCTGCTCCCGAGGGGGCCGAGGTGGAGGTGCTGCTGGAGGAGGGCACCTTCTCCTATGACGCGCACGGCCGGGAGACCGTCACCCTGCGCCAGGTCTACCGCGTGCTCACCACCGAGGGGGCGCACACCTGGGACACGGTGGCCATGGGCTACGCGCCCTGGCACGAGGAGCGCCCGGAGATTCGCGCCCGCGTCATTACTCCGGACGGAGTGGCGCACGTGTTGGATCCCGCCACCTTGGTGGAGGCCACGCCCGCCGAGAGCGAGCCGGAGACGCTGTCGGACCGGCGCGTGCTGCGCGGCCCGCTGCCCGCCATCACCGTGGGCGCGGTGGTGGAGCAGCTCATCATCACGCGCGAGACGGAGAGCCTGTTCGCCAGCGGTGCCGCGCGGCGCTTCTTCTGGGGCAAGGAGGTGCCGGTGCGCAAGGTGCGGCTCACGCTGGAGGTGCCCCAGGGCAGCGCCCTGCACTTCGCCACGCGTGGCGTGGGGGTGAAGCCCCGGCGCACCGAGGCTCAGGGGCGTACCCGGCTCGTCTTCGAGGATGGGCCGCTGGAGCCCCTGCAAGCCCCCGAGCCCTTCCTGCCCGCGGACGCCGTCACCTGGCCGCACGTGGCCTTCTCCACCGGACGCGGCTGGGGCGAGCTGGCCCGCAGCTACCACGAGACGGTGGAGGTGCAGCTGGCCGGCGCGGCGCTGGAGCGCACCGCGAAGGAGATCGTCGGAGACGAGAAGCGCCGCGAGGTGGTGGCCGGCAAGCTGATGGCGTGGGTGCATTCGCAGGTGCGCTACACGAGCCTGCAGTTCGGCGCGGCGGCCGTGGTGCCGCGCCAGCCGGCCGAGACGCTGGTGCGCCGCTACGGCGACTGCAAGGACCTGTCCACGCTGCTGGTGGGCCTGCTGCGCGCCTCGGGCATTCCGGCCTCGGTGGCGCTGCTTCGCACCGGCCCGGAGGATGTACGCGAGGCGCTGCCCGGCTTCGGCCTCTTCGACCACGCCATCGTCTACCTCCCCGGCACACCCGCCCTGTGGGTGGATGCCACGGATGCCTTCAGCGCTCCGGGACAGCTTCCCGTCCTGGTGCAGGGGCGCCTGGCGCTGGTGGCCCACCCGGAGACGAAGGGCCTGGTGCGCACCCCCGAGGCGCCGGCCACGGCCAACACCTTCACCACCCGGCGCGAGGTGTTCCTGGCCGAGCGCGGCCCCGCCCGCATCGTCGAGGTGAAGGCATCCACCGGCGCGGTGGCCTCCGCGTACCGCGAGCACTTCGCGAGCACGGAGCTGGCCCGGGTGCGCGAGGGCTATACGGAGTACGTGAAGAGCGCCTTCGCCGCCGAGGAGCTGGGGCGGCTGGAGCCTCGGGAGCTGAAGGCGCTGGAGAAGCCCTTCGAGGTGGAGTTGGAGGTGGCGCGGGCCTCTCGGGGTTACACGGACGACACGGAGGCGGTGCTGGCGCTGGGCGGCATGGCCCTGCTGGGGCGACTGCCGGACTTCCTGCTCGACTCATCGAGCGAGGAGCCGTCGGGGGCCCGGCGCCAGGGGGAGTTGGTGTTGCTGGAACCCTACACCGCCGAGCTTCGCTACCGCGTGGTGCCTCCGCCGGGCTATGTGCCCCGGCCGCTGCCCAAGGCCTTCAACCACAAGCTGGGCCCGGCCACCTACTCGGGCCAGTTCTCGCTCCAGGGCCGCGAGGTACACGCCACCTTCCGCTTCCAGACCAGCAAGCGCCGGTGGACAGCGGCGGAGGTGGAGACATTCCGCACCGCGCTCACGCCGCTGCGCACGGAGGAGGACGCGCAGGCCGCCTTCGACCATGAGGGCGCCGCGCTGCTGGCCGCCGAGCGCGTATCCGAGGCGCTGGAGGCCTACCGCCGCCTCGTGACGCTGCACCCGAACGAGGCCCTGCACCGCACCCAGCTCTCGCTCGCGCTGCTGGGGGCTGGCGTGGGGGATGAGGCCCGCCAGGAGGCCCGCCGCGCCACGGAGGTGGAGCCGGGCTCGGCGCTGGCCTGGCGCACGCTGGGGTGGGTGCTGCAGCACGACATGCTGGGCCGCCGCTTCCTGCCGGGCTTCGACCACGCGGCCGCCCTGGCCGCCTACCGCAAGGCCAAGGCGCTGGAGCCGAAGGACTTCGAGACGCGCGGCGACCTGGGAATCCTCCTCGAGTACAACCCCCAGGGCGAGCGCTACGCCGAGGGCTCGCGCCTGAAGGAGGCCGTGGCCGAGTACCAGGAGCTGCGCGAGCTGCTGGACCGCGACGACATGGATGACCACCTGCTGCTGGACGTGTTCCTGCTGGAGCGGTACGCGGAGGTGCTGCGGCTGGCGCAGGACATGAAGCCCTCGAAGCTGCGCCACAGCGTGCGGCTGAGCGCCTCGGCGCTGGTGGACGGCCCGGCGGCGGCGGTGAAGAACGCCTCCCGGTGGGTACCCGCCGTCGATGACCGACGCGAGGCGCTGCAGGATGCCGCCAACCGGTTGATGCGGCTGCGGCGCTACCCGGAGGCGCATGCGTTCCTCTCCGAGGCGGCCCGGGGTGCCCCCAACGCCGTGGAGCTGCAGCAGCGGGTGACACCCCTGATGAAGGCCACGCGCTTCGACGCCAGGGCCTTGAAGAACGAGGATCCGCGCACGGTGGTGCAACGGCTCTTCCTCGCCGTGCTGGAGGAGGACGGGGGCATGGCCCAGGTGGAGCGGAACCTGGTGAAGGCCTCGCTCACCTCGGAGCCGGACATGGCCAGCGAGGTGCTGCGCATCGTGCGCGCGCAGCTCGGCCGAGGGGTGCTGGCGGAGGTGCCGCTGCATGCCTCGGTGGACCTGGCGCTCTCGATGATGGAGCTGCGCGTGGAGGGGGACGCGAAGAGCGCCTTGCGCATCCAGTCGCGCCTGCCCTTCGAGGGCTCCAGTGCGAGCGAGTCGTGGTTCGTGGTGCGCTCCGGCGGCGAGTACCGGCTGCTGGCTACCGGGTACCACACCCCGACGCTCGGCCAGGAGGCGATGCGGCGGGTGGAGGCGGGAGACCTGGCGGGGGCGCGACAATGGCTGGACTGGGCTCGCGACATGCTTCCGGCGACGCGTCCGGAGAGTGAGAGCGGCGCCAACTTCCTGCGGCTGTGGAAGAAGGGGAGCGCGGGCAGCGCGGAGCAGGTGCGCGTGGCGGCGGCGAGCCTCATGGCCTACGGCAAGCAGGCGGTGCGGGCCATTCCCTTCCTGAGCCTGGCGCGCGAGAAGGCGACGACGGACGCGGAGCGGCGGGGCTTGGACCGGGACCTGATGGGGGCGTACTACACGCTCAAGCGCATGCCGGAGTTGCTGGAGACGGCGGACCGCCTGCTGGAGGCGGCGCCCGTGGACGAGCTGGCGTACTTCCACGCCACCTACGCGCTGCGACAGACGAATCGGACGGAGGAGCTGGCGAAGCGCGCCGAGGCGCGGATGAAGCTCCTGCCGGAGGACGACATCGCGCTGGAGACGCTGGCGAACGTGGCGCGGATGCGTGGGGAGCTGGCGAAGGCGCAGGAGTACCGGCGGCGCATCGTCGAGACGGGCAAGGCCACGGCGCACACGTACAACGAGCTGGCGTGGAACACGCTGTTCCTGGGCACGGTGGACGAGGCGGCGGTGGCGGATGCGCTCAAGGCCAACACCCTCACCAACTATGGAAATGCGTCCTACGTCCACACGCTGGCCACGCTCTATGCGGAGGTGGGCGATGGGCAACAGGCACGCCAGTTGCTCCTCAAGTCCCTGGAGTTGAGGGGCACGGGCACGCCGCTGCCCTATGACTGGTACGTGGTGGGCCGCATCGCCGAGGGGTATGGGCTCCAGGAGGAGGCCCGGGCGGCGTACGCGAAGGCGCGGAGCTCCGAGCCAGACATCAACAACGTGAACGCGTTGACCGACTCGCGGCTCAAGGCGTTGGACTCGGCGCCCAAGGCCATCGCCAAGCCCGCGCCCTGACAGGTTCAGTCCCGGTAACCGCGCGCCTGCAGGTTGAACAGGTGCGCGTAGCGCCCGTCCTTCGCCATCAGCGCGTCGTGGCTGCCCAGCTCCTCCACCTGCCCGTTGTGCAGCACCGCGATCTGATCCGCCATCCGCACCGTCGAGAACCGGTGCGAAATCACGATGGCGATACGGTCCGCCGCCAGCGCCTGGAAGCGCTCGAACAGCGCGTGCTCCGCCTCCGCGTCGATGCTCGCCGTCGGCTCGTCCAAGATGAGCACCTCCGCGTCCTCGCGCATGAACGCCCGAGCCACCGCCAGCTTCTGCCACTGCCCCGCGCTCAGCTCCTGCCCCTTCTCGAACCACCCGCCCAGCATCGTGTCGTACTGCTGTGGCAGCGCCGTGATGACCGGGCTCGCTCCTCCCAGGTCCGCCGCTCGCACGATTCGGTTGCGGTCCTCCAGCGCCGGCACGTGCCCCAGCCCGATGTTCTCCGCCACGCTGAACTGGTAGCGCACGAAGTCCTGGAACACCGCTCCGAAGCGGCTCCGCAGATCCGCCACGTCCATGTCTCGGATGTCCACGCCCCCGTAGAGGATGCTGCCCTCCGTCGGCTCGTACAGGCGCAGCAGCAACTTCACCAACGTGCTCTTTCCCGCGCCGTTCTCCCCCACCAGCGCCAGCTTCTCTCCCGGCTGCAGCTTCAACGTCACGTTCCGCAGCGCCCACGCTTCCTTCCCTGGATAGCGGAAGGACACATCCCTCAGTTCGATGGCATTACCCGGCCCCCGCGGCGGCGATTTCGCCGGCAGCACCCGCGGCTGCTCCGAGCCCGTCGGTATCTCCAGGTACGCGAACAGGTTGCTCATGAAGAGCGCGTCCTCGTACATCGAACCGATGCTCGTCAGGATTCCCTGGAACGCCGCCTGCCCCTGCCGGAACACCGAGAGGTAGAGCACCATGTCGCCCACGGTGATTGTCCCCGTCGCCGCCCGGTTCGCCACGAACGCGTAGCATCCGTAGAACGCCCCCAACGACAGAATCCCCAGCCCCAACCCCCACCCCATCCGCTTGAGCGCCAGCGCCCGGTCCTCGCTGAAGAACTTCTGGAACAGCGTCCGGTAACGCCCCAGCACCAGCGGCCCCAGCCCGAACAGCTTCACCTCCTTCACGTGGTTGTCCCGCGTGAGGATCCACTCCAGGTAGTTCAGCTTGCGCCCCTCCGGCGCCCGCCACGAGTACAGCCGGAACCCCGCCGCCGCCAGCCGCGCCTCGGCGATGAACGCCGGAATCGAGGCCGCCACCAGCACCACCACGCTCCACGGCGACAGCGCCACCAACAGCACCGCGTACGTCGACAGCGTCACCAGGTTGCGGACAATCGTGAACGCCTGCATCACCAGCGACAGCGGCCGGCTGTTCGCCTCGCGCCGCGCGTTCTGCATCTTGTCGTAGGTGTCCGAGTCCTCGAAGTGCCGCAGCTCCAGCTCCAACGCCTTGTGCAGAATCCGCTCGTTGAGCAGGTTGCCCAGGTTGGCCCGCAGCAGCTCCCGCGTCAGCGCCAGGCTCCGGTCCACCAGCGCCGAGCCCAACATCAGCCCGAACTCCAGCCCCACCAGCCCCAGCACCCGCGAGCGCAGCACCTCCGCCCCGCCCTCCTTGGACGCCGCCACCACCCCGTCCACGATCAGCTTGCCCACGTAGGCAATCGCCGCCGGCAGCACCGCCGCCACCAGCGTCAGCACCCCCAACACCACCGCCAGCTTCGGGCTGGCCTGCCAGAAGAGCCGGAACGTTCCCGGCAGTTGCCTGAACAGGCTGCCCGCGTTCTTCAGGCGGGACTTGAGCGAAGGCGGAGGCGCGGAAGGGAGCGGTGGGGCCACGATCTCCTGTTCCTAACCGACAGGGGCTCCAAAGTCCGCGCTTCTCCCACCGAGGCCCCTGCGACGCTCGCCACGCGGCCGTGTGCAGCCCTGCGTACAGCCCCCAGGTATTCCGTCCGCCAGCTCATGGCCTTTTGAAAGAGTTACAGGCCGTGTGCGCAGTTCTCCGCACTTGTACCGAGATACACGTGCAACCCTCCACGGGGATCCACACCTTTAGGACGTCCGCCCCCCGACACCGCGCTCCCGCGGCCGGAGAGGGCGGGTCGGCCAGCGCTTTGCAGAGGAGGTGCGCGTCACCGGCGGTGACACAGCGGGAGCGTAGAAGGGGGAGCAGTCATGCGCGGAGTCATCACAGGCCGTGAGGTGGTCGCCAACCTGGGCCTCATCTACCGGGAGTTTGGCGCGAGCTGCCTCGTGCGCTGTCTCTGGGTGCTCGTCAGCGGTAAGTCCACCACCTTTCTCGAGGTGGCGTGTCAGCCAGAGCGATGAGCAAGCCAAGAGCCGCGGGAGCCCTCCAGCTCCCACGGCCCTTGCGTCCCCTTCCGCCGTGACTCACTCCGCTCACGGCTCCCGACGGCTCGGACGGTCCGGATCCACCGCATCCTTGATGGCCCGCTTCGCGTCCTCGATCTTCTCCTTCACGTTGCCCTTGAGCGTGTCGGCCTTGCCTTCGGCCTCCAGTTCACGGTCCCCCGTCACCACGCCCGCCGTCTCCTTCACTTTGCCCTTAATCTTGTCGTTCCACTCACCCATGGTCCTGCCTCCCTTCGTCGCGCGAGGTGTCTTGCGTGCAACGAAGATGGGCACACCGGTAGGGGATGACAGGTGACAGGGGCTCGTCCGCCCGTCTGCCCACCGAGCAGCGGCCTCAGCCCTCCAGGGGCGCGAGGGGCGGCGCCAGGCTTCCGCTGACTTCGAGCACCGGCAGGCGCAGCGCCTCGGCCAGGGCACCGGTGAGCTGGCCCAGCCTTCGCAAGCGCTCGCGGGGCTCGGGGTGCTCCTGCTCGAAGCTGGAGGCGTCCAGGTAGGCGAGCTGCGCGGCGGCACGGCCATGGAGGATGGTCACGCGCGCATCGAGGGCCTGCAGGCGCTCGTGCAGGGTGTCGAGGAAGGCGGTGGCGCGGTGGAGCTCCGCGCAGGCGGCTTCCAGGGCCTGGGCCGCCTCGGTCTCGTCCGTCGGGGTGGAGTCCCGGGAAGCTGCGGCGTAGAGGGAGACGCCGTCGATGCGGACCGGTGGCATGTCCTCCGCCAGCCAGCCATTCTCCAGCCACTGCAGCACCGGCCACAGGGACGAGGGGGCTTCGGCGCCCACGCCCCACAGGGCCCAGGCGACGCGCAGGGCTCGGGGGGTGGGCCCTTCGGGGAGGGCTCGCAGCGCCGCCTGCCCTTCGGGGGTGAGCACCTCGGTCGCACGGGCGTGCTCCCAGCGCTCCAGCCTCGCCAGCAGCGCGCCGAAGGGCTCCAGCGTCTCCTGACGCGCGCGTTCCTGGCGCTCGCTGTAGGCCTGGGCCTGGCGCTTCACGCGTTGCCTCGCGGCCTTCAGCGCCTCCAGGGCCTGCGGGTGCCGAGCCCAGGCTTCGCGGGCGCGGGTGCCTTCCGGGAACGCAGGCCGTGGAGGCTGCTGCTCCAGCGCCCGCTTCACCCCCAGCCCCAGCGCGGCCAGCGCGAGGCCTCCCAACGCGAAGGGAAGGAAGATGGGCATGGGACGGGCTCTCCTGAGCGCGAATCGCTGAAACCTATAACCCACCGCGTCGCTCGCTCCAGCAGGCGAGCAGGCTCACACTCCGCTGAAATGGATACGGGCCAGCGCACCCGCGCTGGTGGGAGGTTCCAGAGCGAAGCGAATCCGCTCCAGGAAGCCGTGAACCCCAAGGATTGTGGGCCCTTCCCAGTCTGGCAGTACCAGACAGGTGCCATCGACCAGCACATCCGAGCCCTGATCCGCCAGGAGACGAATGGAGAGGCGGTGGAGCGTGCCCTTGATGGTCCCGAGGCGGCTCGACATCGGCAGGGATTCGAGCCCCTCGCCAAGCTCATCTCCCGACCTCGTCGACCTGGGTGGCGTCCTCCGGCACTGGCTCCTGGCGCTTCCGGCTCATCCCCGTCACTGTAGCGGGTCCTGGCCGGAAATGAGGTTTTCAGGCGAGCGGCGGCACGTACGGCCACTGCGGCAACGGTCCCTTGCCCGCCTCCCGTGTCAGGTAGTCCGCAGCAATGTTCGCGCTCTCCATGATGGTGAGCAGCCCGCTGCCCGGGTGCGTTCCTCCGCCCACCCAGTACAGCCCCTCCACGTCCGGGTTCTTCACCTTCGGCCGCAGCGGGCCCAGCTGCAGCCACGTGTGCGAGAGGTTGAACACCGCCCCTCGGAACACGTGGAAGTCGTCCCGCCACGTCTCCGCCGTGAAGTAGCGCTCCGAGCGGATGTGCCGGCGCACGTCCTTCAGCCCCACCTTCGCCAGCATGTCCGGAATCCGCTCGCGCAACGCCCGCTCCGTCGCCGCCCAGTCCACCGGCTGCGCCGTGTTCGGCGTCGGCACCAGCACGTACAACGTCGAGTGCCCCTTCGGCGCTCCCGACGCATCCGTCACGCACGGGTTGCACACGTAGAACGGAGGATCCTCCAGGTCCACGTACCGGTCCTCCAGCGCATCCCGGTCCGTACGCCGCGCGTTCTCCGATAGATAGATGAGGTGGTGCGGCAAGTCCGAGTACACCGTGTCCAGCCCGTAGTACGCCATGAACGTGCTGCACGAGTACTTCGCCTTCTCCAGCGCCGCGTCCGACAGCTGGGTGCCCGCACGCGCCTCCGCCGGCACCAGGTTCTGCGCCGCGTACGCCAGGTCCGCGTTCACCACCACCGCGTCCGCCTCCAGCGTCTGCCCGTTCGCCAGCCGCACCCCCACCGCTCGCCCCGCGTCCACCCGCACCTGCTCCACCGCCTCCCCCATCCGGAACGTCGCCCCCAGGTCCTGCGCGCACCGCATCATCCCCCGCGCCAGCTCCCGGAAGCCCCCTTCCACGTGCCACACCCCGAAGGCCAGCTCCAGGTACGGAATCACGCTGAACACCGAGGAGCACGTCGTCGGGTGCAACCCCAGGTACTTCGAGGGGTACGCCAGCGCGTACGTAATCCGGTCATCGTGGAAGAACCCATCCAGGTGCCGGTACAGCGTCTGCCACGGCTTGAAGCGCAGCGTGGAGGCCAGCCGCCATGGCGCGTAGTAGCCCAGGCTCCCCGCGTTGGTGGCGATGAACTTCTCGTAGGCGATGGCGTACTTCTCCCGCCCCTCCGCCAGCCACGCCCGCAGCGCCTCCGGCTTGTCGGCGCCGTACTGGGCCAGCTGCGCCGCCATGCGCTCCGGGTCCTTCGAGGTGTCCAGGTGCGTGCCGTCCCAGAAGTGGACCCGTGTGTTGGGCTCCAGCGGCACCAGCTTCACGTAGTCCTCCAGCCGCTTGCCCGAGCGCACGAAGATGCGCTCCAGCACTCCCGGCAACTGGAGAATCGACGGGCCCGTGTCCAGCGCGTACTCGCCGCGCTCGCCCAGCGCCAGCCCCTTCATCCGCCCTCCGGGCACCGCGTCCTTCTCCACCACGGTGACCTTCAACCCCTGGCCCGCCAGGTTGATGGCCGTCGACAGCCCTCCAGGCCCCGCTCCCACGACGATGACGTGTCGCACCATGCCCCCTACGATGCCCCGCCCCGCCCCCGGTTGCAGCCGACTTGTGGCCCCGGGGGGCCGCCGACCCCTCGTTTCTGAAGGTACACAGCTCGCGAACACGGTGGTTTGCGTCCCCGCCAACCCCTGTTAAGCGAGGGGTCTGGACGCCCGAGCCTCCCGCGAATGACTCCCACTCCCCGAGAGGTCCTGCTCTTCACCCTGGAAGGCCTGCGCTACGCCCTGCCCTCGGCGGATGTGCGGGAGCTGGTCCGCGCCGCGCGGCTCACCCCCCTGCCCCAGGCCCCCGACGTGGTGGAGGGACTGCTCAACCTGCGCGGCGAGCTGCTGCCCGTGCTGGACCTGCGCCGCCGCTTCCGGCTGCCCCCTCGCCCCCTGGCCCCGCTCGACCACTTCATCGTCGCCCGGGCCGGCTCCCGCACCGTGGTGCTGCGCGTGGACCGGGCCGAGGGGCTGCTCACGCTCGAGCCCGGCGCGGTGGACGAGGCCCCCAGCGCCCTGCCCGGCGTGGGTTACGTGGCCGGCGTCGTGAAGCTCCCCGAGGGCCTGGTGCTCGTCCACGACTTGCGGAGCTTCTTGTCCGAGGCCGAGGCGCTCGCCCTCGACACGGCGCTGGCGAACGCCCCGGGGGCCTCGTGAGCCCCTTCCTCGTCGCCTGGAGCCACCCGAGCTACGGGCGCGTCTTCGAGCAGGTCCAGGCCCGCGCCGGGCTGCTGGCCCCCACCTGCGTTCCCGCCGCCGAGGAGGGCATCAGCCGCGCCATGGCCCGCGCCGGCTGCTCCGACTTCGAGCTCTACCTGGCGCGGCTCTCCACCGAGCCGAGCGCCTTCGATGACCTGCTCATCGAGCTCACCATCGGCGAGACGTACTTCTTCCGCACCCACGAGCACTTCGACTTCGTGCGCCAGCAGGCCCTGCCCGAGCTGCGGCGGCTGCGCGGCCCGGGGCACACCTTCCGGGTGTGGAGCGCGGGGTGCTCCTCCGGCGAGGAGCCCTACTCGCTGGCCGTGCTGCTGATGGAGGAGGGCCTTGGCGACCACATGGAGGTGGTCGCCACCGACATCTCCCGCGCCGCGCTCGCACGCGCCCACAAGGCCCGCTATGGCCCGTGGTCCCTGCGGGGCGAAGGCGCCGAGCGGATGACGCCCTTCCTGCGCCCGGACGACAAGCAGTACGTGCTCGACACCGAGGTGCGCCGGCGCGTGCGCTTCCGCCACCTCAACCTCGCGCTCGACACGTGGCCCTCCACCGACAGCGGCGTCCACGGCATGGACATCATCTTCTGCCGCAACGTGCTCATCTACTTCACCCGCGCCACCATCGAGGCCGTGGCCCGCCGCCTCCATGAGAGCCTGGCCGAGGGGGGCTTCCTGCTCACCGGCCCCTCGGATCCATCCCTCCACGGGCTGGCCCCGCTGGAGCCCCTGCTCCTGCCGTGGGGCATCGCCTGGCGCCGTGCCCCCGCGGGCACCGCTCGCGCGCTCCTGCCTCCTGTCTCCGTCTACTCCCCGCCTCCCGCGCCTCCGACGCCCCCTCCCGCCATCTTCTCTCCGCCTCCCGTGAGCCCTCCTCCCGCGCCCCGGGAGCCTCCCCCCGCGCCCCCTCTGGCCCCCGTGGTGGCGCCCCCGCCGCTGGAGCCCGCGCGGCAGGCGCTGGCGCGAGGCGATTGGCGCGAGGCAGCGCGGCTCGCCGAGGCAGAGGTGGACAGCCCCGAGACAGCGCTCGTGGCGGTGCGCGCCCTGGCCAACGTGGAGCCCGAGAAGGCGGTGCGGGCCTGCGCCGAGGCCGCCGCCCGCTACCCGCTCTCCGCCGAGCTGCGCTACCTGGAGGCCGTGCTCCTGCTGGGCCTGGGCCGGCTCGCCGAGGCCGAGCGCGCCGTGCGGCAGGTGCTCTACCTGGAGCCCTCGCTCGCGGTGGCCTACCTCACCCTGGGCCATGTGCTGCGGCGCCTGGGGGACACCGCCGGTGCCCTGCGGGCCTTCCGCGCCACGGAGCGCCTCTGCGCCGCCCTGCCTCCGGACGCCCCCCTGCCCCTGGGTGAGGGCGAGCGCGCCGGAGCGCTGGCGCGGGTGGCCGGCGCCGAGCTCGAGCGGCTGGAGCACACGCGGGAGGAGGGCTGATGGCGGAGAACAAGACAGGGGGCGGCCTGGACTGGGCCCAGGCCCACGCGCGGCTGGAGCGCCTGGCCCGAACCGCCGAGACGGCGCACGCCTCGACTCCCGAGGAGGAGCGCGCGGTGCTCGATGCGCGCGCGCGCGAGCTGGCACGGCCCCCCAGCGCCGAGAAGGCCGCGGGCAGTGTGTTGGAGGTGGCGCGCTTCCGCTCCGGCGGGCAGCTCTACGCGCTGGCCACGCGCTTCGTCCACGAGGTGCTTCGCGACGTGGAGCTCACCCCGCTGCCGGGCGCCCCTCCCCTGCTCCGAGGCCTCACCCTGCTGCGCGGCGAGGTGCTCCCCCTCGTGGAGCTGGCCCCGCTCTTCGGCCGCCCGCCCACGCGCACCGGGGACGTCGTCCTCGTGGTGGGCACCACCCGCCCGGAGCTGGGCCTGTGCGTGGACGAGGTCGAGGAAGTCACCCTCCTGGACCGCGAGGAGCTGCTGCCCCCTCCCACCACCCTGGACCTCGCCTCCAGCGAGCTGATGTCCGGCATCCACCGTGAAGGCCTCATCCTGCTAGAGGGCGAGGCCCTGCTGAGCGACAGTCGCCTCATCTTCGACATCGCCGACGAAGGAACCTCATGAGTATCGGGAAGAAGATCGGTCTCGGGTATGGCCTGTCCCTGCTGATCCTGTTGGTGGTGGCCTCCGTGGCCTACCAGATCGCCCACCAGATGACGGGCACCTCCGAGGAGCTGTTCCAGGAGCGCAAGCGGCTGCGCGTGCTGCGCGACGTGCGCTCGCTCATCGTCGACGCGGAGACGGGCCAGCGCGGCTTCATCATCACCGGGGACGAGAAGTACCTGGAGCCCTACTCCGAGGCGGTGGAGGCGCTGAAGCAGAACCTGCCGCAGCTGCGCCAGCTGATGGTGGGCTCGAGCCTGCAGGAGCGGCTGCCCCGGCTCGAGGCACTGATCGACACCCGGCTGAGGCAGTTGGAGGACAACGTGCGCCTGCGCCGGGAGAAAGGCATGGAGCCCGCCATGGAGAACATCCGCGGCGGCACGAGCCTGAAGACGATGCAGCAGATCCGCGAGGAGGCCGACTCGATGCTCGCGACCGGCGAGCAGCAATGGACCGAGATGCAGGAGGGGGCCCGCGGCAACGCCGAGCGCGGCCTCATCATCCTCGCCATCTGCTCGGCGCTGGCGGTCATCAGCGTCACCGCGGGCAGCGTCATCATCACCCGGGGCATCACCACCCCCTTGGATCGGCTGATGAAGGGCGTGGAGCAGCTGGGCCAGGGCAACCTCGCCCACCGCATCGTCGTCGACAACGAGGACGAGACGGGCCGGCTCGCGCGCGCCTTCAACGCCATGGCCGAGCGACGGCAGGAGTCGGAGGCGAAGCTGGCCCAGCAGTCCACCCAGCGCGAGCAGGTGCTGCGCACCGTGGCCGAGTTCGTCAACCAGCTGGCCGGCGCCAGCGCGGAGATCCTCTCCAGCACCAGCGAGCAGGTGGCCAGCGCCCAGGAGCAGGGCAGCGCCGTGTCCGAGACGGTGAGCACCGTGGAGGAGATCGCCCAGACCTCCGAGGAGGCCGCCGGCCGCGCCCGCGCCGTGAGCGAGTCGGCCCGCCAGTCCGAGGAGCTGGGCAAGAGCGGCCGCCGGGCCGTGGACGAGGCCGTGAACGCCATGGCCACCGTGCGCGAGCAGGTGGAATCCATCGCCTCGCGCATCCTCGCCCTGGCCGAGCAGGCTCAGTCCATCGGCGACATCATCAACACCGTCAACGACATCTCCGAGCAGACGCACATGCTGGCGCTCAACGCCTCCATCGAGGCCAGCCGCGCCGGCGAGCAGGGCCGGGGCTTCGCCGTGGTGGCCGCCGAGGTGAAGGCGCTGGCCGACCAGTCCAAGAAGGCCACCGCTCAGGTGCGGCAGATTCTGGGCCACATCCAGAAGGCCACCCACTCGGCGGTGCTCGGCACCGAGGAGGGCACCAAGAGCGTCTCCTCCGCCACCCGCGTGGTGGGCCAGGCGGGCGCCACCATCCAGTCCCTGGGCGAGCTGCTGGCGCAGGCGTCGATTACCGCGGCGCAGATCGCCGCCTCGGCCAACCAGCAGGCCACGGGCATCGGACAGATTCGCCAGGCCATGCGGGACGTGAACCAGTCCGCGCAGCAGGCGCTGGCCTCCACGCGTCAGACGGAGCGCGCGGTGCAGGACCTCAACGCCATGGGCCTCAAGCTCAAGGGCCTGCTGAGCGACTACGGACGCTGATGGACCGGGACCGGCTGGCACAAGCGCTGATGGCCACGTTCCTCGAGGAGCTCGAGGGACACGTGGCCGCGCTCAACCGAGACCTCCTCGCTTGGGAGAAGGCGACGAGCTCGGGACGGGCGCGCGAGCTGGTGACGTCGCTGCTGCGCACCGTCCACAGCATCAAGGGCGCCTCGCGCGCGGTGAGCCTCACCCTGGTGGAGACGGTGTGCCACCGGCTGGAGGAGGTGCTGGCCACGGCGCCCAAGGGGCAGTCCGCCCCCGCCGAGGTGTACGAGCTGGGCTTCGCCGTGGCGGACGCGCTGGATGACGCGCGCCAACGCCTGCAGCGCAAGCAGGACCTGGTGGGCTCTCCGCTGGAGGCCCTGCTGCCCCGGCTGACCGCGGCGGGACAGGCCCAGGCCCACGCTCAGGCCCAGGCGGGCAAGACGGTCCCCACCCCGCCCCCCTTGCCCACCCCGGCCCCCGCCGAGGCCCCGGCCGCTCGCGCCGAGCCCCCCGCGGAGGCTTCCGGTGCGGAGGCCCTGCCCGTCCGGGTGTCGGCGCAGAAGCTGGATGCGCTGCTGGGACGCAGCGGCGAGCTGCGGGTGGCGAGCCTGCGGCTGGAGGGGCGCTCGGAGCGGGTGGAGTCGCTGCGCGAGGAGCTGGGCTTGCTGCGCGCCCGGCTGCGAGGGCCCGAGGAGGCCAGCGCGCGCCGGTTGGAGACGCGGCTGTCGCAGCTCTCCCGGGAGCTGCTGGCGGACCGGCTGACGTTGATGCAGGCGGTGAACGGGCTGGACGAGGAGGTGCGGCGCGCGCGCACCCTGCCCTTCGCGGAGGCCTGCGCGGGGCTGGAGCGCACCGTGCGGGACGTGGCGCTCGCCTCCGGCAAGCAGGTGCGGCTCGAGGTCCACGGCGGCGCGCTGGAGCTGGACCGCACCCTGCTCCAGGGCCTGCGCGAGCCGCTGCTGCACCTGGTGCGCAACGCCGTGGCCCACGGGCTGGAGACTCCCGAGGAGCGGCGCCGCGCCGGCAAGCCCGAGGAGGGGCGCGTGACTCTCGCCGCGCGCATGCCCGGCGGCCGCGTCCAGGTGTCCGTGGAGGATGACGGGCGGGGGTTGGACCTGGACACCATCCGCGCGAAGGCCCACGCCAAGGGCTGGGAGGTGCCCGATGACGCGGTCACCGCCGCCCGCCTCATCTTCCAGCCGGGCCTGTCCACCGCCTCCCAGGTGACGACCGTCGCCGGGCGTGGCGTGGGCCTGGACGTGGTGCGCACGCAGGTGGAGGCGCTGCGCGGCAGCGTGGACGTGAACTTCCTGCCCGGGCAGGGTACGCGCTTCGTGATGGACGTGCCCCTCACCCTGAGCACGCTGCGGGTGCTGCGGGTGAGCACCGGCGGCCAGCACTTCGCCCTGCCCGCGGAGAACGTCCACCGGCTGCTGCGGCTGGCCCCTGGCGAGGTGCGCGAGGTGGAGGGCCGGCAGATGTGGGCGGCCGAGGACGCGCTCGTGCCCCTCACCTCGCTGGCGACGGTGCTGGGGCTCACCCCGGGAGCGCCTCGGCCCCGCCTCACCACGGTGGTGCTCAGCGTGGGCCCCTGGCGCACCGCGCTGGCCGTGGAGGAGGTGCTGGCCGAGCAGGAGGTGCTCGTGCGCGGCCTGGGCCCTCGCGTGCGCCGGGCGCGCCATGTCTCCGGCGCCGCGGTGCTGCCCGACGGGCGCATGGAGCTGATGCTCCACCCCGCCTCCCTGATTCGCGCCGCCGGAGGCCGCCCCGTGGCCGCTCCCCTCTTCCCCATGCCTGCCGCTCAGCGGGTCCGCCAGCGCATCCTGCTTGCGGATGACTCGCCGACGACGCGCGCCCTGGAGCAGAGCCTGCTGGAGGCCGCCGGCTACGAGGTGACGGCCTGCGCCGACGGCGCCGAGGCCTGGGAGCGACTCCAGCGGATGGGCGCCGACGCGCTCATCTCCGACGTGGAGATGCCGCGCATGGACGGCTTTGCCCTCACCGAGGCGGTGCGCTCCTCCCCACGCTTCTCGCGGCTGCCCGTGGTGCTCGTCACCGCGCGCGAGAGCCCCGAGGACAAGGCCCGGGGCCTGGAGGTCGGCGCCAGCGCCTACCTCGTGAAGAGCGCTTTCGATCAGACGAACCTGCTGGAGGCCCTGAGGCGACTGTTATGAACGCCAACCTGCCCAACCCGTTGCGTGTCGTGGTGGCCGAGGACTCTCCCACGGCCCGCCGACTGCTGGTGGAGATCATCCGCGCCGACCCCTCCATGGAGGTGGTGGGCGAGGCCCGTGATGGCCTCGAGGCGGTGGAGCTCACCCAGCGGCTGCGCCCGCACCTGGTGACCATGGACATCCAGATGCCGAACATGGACGGCCTGGAGGCCACCAAGCGCATCATGACGGAGGTGCCCACGCCGGTGGTGGTGGTGTCCACGCTCGTGGAGCGCGACATTCAAACCTCCATGTCCGCGCTGCGCTCGGGCGCGCTGGCCGTGTTGCAGAAGCTGGTGGGGCCGGAGTCTCCCGACTTCGAGCGGGAGAGCCGCCACCTGCGCGACACGCTCAAGGCCATGGCGGCGGTGAAGGTGGTGCGCCACTGGCCCGAGCGTGCCAGCGTGCCCCTCTCGCGCCGAGCGCCTCCCGTGGGCAGCCGTGCCCGGCCCGAGGTGGTGGCCATCGCCACCTCCACCGGAGGCCCCGCGGCCCTGCACCGCATCCTCTCGGAGTTGCCCAAGGACTTCCCGCTGCCCATCCTCGTCGTGCAGCACATCGCGCTGGGCTTCGCCGAGGGCATGGCGAGCTGGTTGAACAGCGCCACGGCCCTGGAGGTGAAGGTGGCCAGCGACGGCGAGACGCTCAAGCCGGGCACCGTCTACCTGGCTCCGGACGACCGGCACCTGGGCGTCGTCACGGAGGGCCGGGCCCACGTTTCCAACACCGCGCCGGTGGGCGGCTTCCGCCCCTCGGGCACCCACCTGTTCCGCTCGGTGGCGCGCACCTATGGCGCTGGCTGCGTCGCGCTCATCCTCACGGGCATGGGGCAGGATGGCCTGGAGGGGCTGCGCGAGCTGCGCCAGGCCGGAGGACGGGTGCTGGCCCAAGACGAGGCCACCTCCGTGGTCTTCGGCATGCCGGGGGTGGTGGTGGCCGCGGGGCTCGCCGATGCCGTGCTCCCGCTGGACGCTATCGCCTCGCACCTGAAGGAGCTCCTCACGCTGAAGGAGTAACCGCGTGCCCCATCCAGGTCCCCGGCAACTTCCCGGCGAGAGGCGCGGTTCTCAGCTACCGTCAACCGCCACGACCCATCCCGGATGCGCTTTCTGATCTTCCGGAGCAGGACTGTGGCAGCAGCCGGGTTGCGGAGGGCCTTCGCCGCGTCCTTTGCAGGGATCGCCACTTCCCGCGCGGACCGGCGCAGCAGGGCTCGCACTGCGTCCGTGAGTTCCAGTGACTCGCCCTGCTCCAGCACTCGCTGCGCCAAGTCCCGGATGGGGTCCCAGTCAATCAGGCCGCTCATGAGGTGAGTCTCTTCATGTCGTCGGCGCCCATGGCCAGAGGCCCCTACGACAAGGTCGCCATCAGAACCGAGAAGATCTCGGACCACCCCGCCAACCCTACAAGCAGCATCTACGTGTCCGAGCAGGTGGCGCGCATCCAGGCGTCAGCGTCGGGTGGGAGGCTGCCCCCACAGAGCGTCTGAAGGTGAGGCACGGGCGCCACCCGGCGCCTCCTCCTCTTCGCCGTTGCAGCCCTCTACCCTGATCACCTCCTCGCACGAAGGGATGAGACATGCTGCTATGGCGGATGCTGTGGAAGGCCGAAGCTCTGTTCCTTGCATTGCTCGTGGGGTGCGCCAGCATCCCTCGGGTTCCCTTCGTGGAGAACATCGGCCAGGGCAAGGCCATCGTTCACGTTCCTCGCTCGGCGGACCTGCAACCGGTGGAGTTGGAGGAAGAGGAGTTCCAGCAGGCCGTCAGGCGCCTTGCGCGCGAGGTGCGGCTGACAGGCACGCCGCGCCAGACGGCGGAGACAGCGTTTCAGATGGACCCGCAGAGCGGCAATTACCTTTACCTGGAGCGGGATAAGAAGCTGGTACCAGCAGGGCCCGGCGAGCCCTGGGACGGCACGTTGACGAAAGAGGACTTGGCGCTGGCGGAACGCTACCGGCTCTGGTGCCAGAGCGCTTACAACTTCTACGGTGACTGTCTCGGGGGCGCGTTGGTGGCAGGGCGCTCCTTGGACATGCAAGGCCGTTACGTCTGGGCGCTGGCGATGAGCAAGAGCCCAGTGCTGGACAAGATGAAGAAGGCGCTGGGAGAGATGGTGGAATTCCGCGCCCTGCTCAGCGCGGCCCTGTGGACGTTGGGTTCCATGCTGCTGATCATGCTCCTCAATCCCGTGGCTCCAGCGCTCGTGGCGGTGCTGGGCGTCGGGATGCTCCTGTATGTGGGCTATGACACGCTCCGCAACCTCGTGACGGGCTGGGCTGAGTTGACGGCGGCGGCGAAGGTCGCAACCTCCTTCGAGGAGATCCGCGAGGCGGGCGAGAGGTTCGGGAAGATCATCGGGCGAGAGGCCGCGCGCGCGTTCGCCATGCTGCTGGTCGCAGCCATTGGCTCGACGGCGCAACTGTTCGCGGCGAAGGTGCCGACGCTGCCCGGCTCCGCCCAGGTGGCCATGCAGGCCGAGGGGCAAGCAGGGCTCTCTCTGACCGCACTGGGTGCGGTGGAGGAGATCGCGGTCACTGCTGAGGGCGTGAGCGTGACAGTGGCAGCCACCGCGATGACGATGGGGGCGAATGGCAGCAGCAGCGCGGGCCCTTGCATCGAGACGCACCACATCGCCACCATCTGCAACGAGAAGTCCACTGCGCGCGGGGGCGCGTGGACGCCGCGATTCCGGGAGATCTTCGCCAAAGCCGGGATGACGCTCGATGACCCGGCGAACAAGATGCCTCTGCCCGGGCATTACGGGCCCCACCCAGAGCAGTATCACCGAATCGTCCTCCAGGAACTGCGCGACGCAACGGCGAGCTGTCGCAGCGTCGTAGTGTGCCGTGAGAGACTGACGCGGGCCCTCAAGCGATTGGCGGATCAGATCGCCACACCAGGAACAGAGCTTAACCAACTCGTCACTCGGCAGTAGCCGCGCTATAGCGTCTCAGGAAAGTAATGTCCGCGCGGAAGAGCCAGGGTAGCTTGGCAGGATGCGAAGTCGAGGCTCGCCCGAAGAGTTGGAGCATCGGCGCTGGCTGGCCATCCAGCGCTTGGTGGA